>CAJAHZ010000047.1 GCA_903939665.1 uncultured Pseudomonadota bacterium
CGCAGCGCTCAAGTGCACCTTCCTGGACGAGCATAGCCAGGCACAGACCATGGAAATGGGTTGTTACGGAATTGGCGTTTCACGCATCGTCGGCGCTGCGATCGAACAGAATCATGACGAGCGCGGCATCCGTTTTCCAGCAAAAATCGCGCCCTTTGAAGTATGCATCGTTCCGATGGGCTATGCAAAAAGCGACGCCGTGAAGGCGGCTGCAGATGCCCTTTACACCGAACTCAAGGCGGCTAGCGTTGACATACTGCTTGACGACCGAAACGAGCGGCCAGGCGTGATGTTCGCCGATATGGAACTCATCGGCATCCCGCACCGCATCGTTATCGGTGACCGTGGGCTCGCAGAAGGAAAACTAGAATACAAGGGACGCACTGACGCTGAAGCGCAGATGGTGCCAGCCGGGGAAATTGGCGCCTTCCTGAAAGCCAGGCTGTGCGACGCCTGACAACTTTTCTCGCCCTTCTATTGCCGCTTGCGGCTTTTGCCGGCGCACAGAAGTACGAGCCGCTGTCAGCAAGCGTACAGGCCGCCCTATCGCGCAACGTCTCAGACCGTGCTCCGCCCAGAAGCTCATTTCAGAATTCGATGGAGTCGGTCGACTGGTTGACAGAAATGTCGCGCCGGCTGGAAAAACGCATACCGGATCGCGAAGCCCGACTCGACTTTCTTCGCGCCGTCCACTACGAAGCGACACGTGCCGGCCTTGATCCGCAGTTGGTACTTGGCCTGATTCAGGTGGAGAGCGGTTTCAAAAAATACGCAGTATCATCTTCCGGTGCCCGCGGTTACATGCAAGTCATGCCCTTCTGGGCGCGCTTGCTTGGCGGCAGCGATGACAACCTTTTTCACCTGCGTACCAGCCTGCGCTATGGATGCACCATCCTCCGCCACTACCTCGACATCGAACAGGGAGACCTTTACCGCGCGCTCGGTCGCTACAACGGTAGCCTTGGTCAAGCCGAATATCCCAATCTGGTACGTGGCGCGTGGCATAACCAGTGGGCTTATACAAACAATCGGGTCGCTTCGCGCTGACCAGCCGTACACCTTTTCTTCCAGCGCGACTCCCCCAGAGAAAATCAATAGCGCTCCATTTTACAAAAAGAGGACGCTATACTTCATCAGTAGTTTTTCATTGAAAGGGGCACAGCATGTTCACTCCACAGCAATTTAAAACAGCCATTCTTGTCGTTATCTCGACTGCTTTTTTTCAAGCCACCGCGGCTGTTGCTGCGTGCAGTGACTGCGGCAGGGTAGCCAGCGTCAATGCGGTTGAAACGGAAGGAAAAGCTTCCGGCGTTGGCGCAGTGGCAGGCGGCGTTGGCGGCGCGCTGATCGGCAATCAATTCGGAAAAGGCGGCACCAAAACGGCGCTCACCGTCGCTGGCGCCGCTGGCGGCGCCTACGCAGGGCATCAGGTCGAAAAATCCATGAGCAAGAAGAAGACGTGGCAGGTTGCCGTCAATATGGATGCCGGGAGCAAGAAGACATTCAACTTTGAGTCCCAGCCTTCCTTCAAGACCGGAGATCACGTAAAAGTACGCGACGGGAAGTTGTTGCTTCTGTCCGACTAAGCGGCCCCGTGCAGAAACAAGGCATGCGCTGAAAAATCAGTGCATGCCCGGTAGCATCCCCTTCATGCCACGCATCAGTTTGGCCATGCCGCCCTTGGCGAATTGTTTCATCATCTTCTGCGTCTGCTCAAACTGCTTGAGCAGACGATTGACTTCCTGCACCTGAACGCCCGCGCCAGTCGCAATACGGCGCTTGCGCGAGGCCTTGAGCAATTCCGGTCTGGCTCGCTCTGCCGGCGTCATCGAGTTGATAATACCTTCAATGCGACCAACGGCCTTGTCCTCGGCGCCGGGTTGCATTTGACCGGCGGCCTGAGCGAACTGCGCCGGTAACTTGTCCATCATTGAGGAAAGTCCGCCCATCTTGCGCATCTGGCCGATCTGCTCCTTGAAATCGTTGAGATCAAAACTCTTGCCGGACTTCAGCTTTCTCGCGAACTCGACCGCTTTCTGTTCGTCAATGCCTTTCTTCGCATCCTCAATCAGCGACAGCACGTCGCCCATCCCCAGAATGCGCGAAGCCATACGCTCCGGGTGAAAGGGCTCCAGCCCTGAAATCTTCTCACCGACGCCGGCGTACTTGATTGGCCGACCGGTGACATGACGCACCGAGAGCGCCGCACCGCCACGGGAATCACCATCAAGCTTGGTCAGGATGATCCCGGTAAGCGGCAACGCCACATTGAACGCCTTGGCCGTATTGACGGCATCCTGCCCAAGCATGGCATCAACAACAAACAAAGTCTCAATCGGATTGAGCGCAGCGTGCAACTCCGCGATTTCCCGCATCATCGGCTCATCAATGGCCAAACGACCGGCGGTATCGACCAGCAACACGTCGAAATAATGCCGCTTCGCCCAATCGACCGCGTTACGTGCGATATCGACCGGCTTCTCGGTCGGCGTCGACGGAAAAAACTCGGCCCCGGCCTGACCAGCAACGGTTTTCAACTGCTCGATAGCGGCCGGACGATAGATGTCGCACGAAACAACCAGCACTTTCTTCTTCTGCGTATCACGCAACAGCTTGGCAAGCTTTCCGACGGTAGTCGTCTTGCCGGCACCCTGCAAACCCGCCATCAGAATAATTGCCGGCGGCTGTGTCGCCAGATTGAGGCCGCTATGCGCCTCGCCCATGATTTTGGTCAGCTCGCGATGAACGACGCCGATCAGTGCTTGCCCCGGGCTCAGGGAACCCATAACCTCCTCGCCAACCGCCTGCGCCTTGACGGCGGCAATGAACTCCTTGACGGCGGGCAATGCAACGTCGGCCTCTAGCAACGCGAGGCGCACCTCACGCAAAGCATCTGCAATATTATCTTCGGTCAGTCGCGCTTCACCGCGTAACGTCTTCATGACGCGGCCAAGGCGTTGGGTCAGGTTGTCGAGCATTTGGATTCCGGCTTGGTGTAAACTTCAAAAATGTCAGATATTCTACTTCACCTTCTACCCCACATCGTTTCCGCCCTGCTTTACGCTGCGCTCGGCCTCCATTTCTGGCATACGCGCTGGCGCGAAACCGATAAGCCGCTGGCCACGCTGCCAATGCAGCCCTGGGAGCGTGCGGCGATTGCCGGCACCCTGACATTGCACGGCATCGGTTTGTACGAAGGCCTCTTTGGCGCTGCCGGCATGCGCTTTTCGTTCAGCTACGCACTATCCCTGATGCTGTGGCTGGCCGTTTTTATTTACTGGCTAGAGAGTTTTCGCTCGCGCATGGACGGTCTGCAGCCGATGGTTCTGCCGCTGGCGGCGGCTTGCTCGCTGCTCCCGGCCCTGTTTCCTCAAGTACACATGATTGCACATGCCGGCGCATGGGGCTTCAAGCTGCATTTTCTGGCGGCCATGCTGGCCTATAGCCTGTTCACTCTGTCGGCGCTGCACGCCATTTTCATGAGTTTTGCGGAAAAAAAGCTGCATCAAAGGGCCTCAACCAAAAGACTGGCCAGCTTGCCGCCAATTCTCACGATGGAAACCGTGCTGTTTCGCATGATCGTCATCGCTTTCGCGTTGCTGACGGTCGCCTTGGGCAGCGGCATCCTGTTTTCTGAAGCGATCTTCGGGAAAGCCATGGCGCTCGACCACAAAACCCTGTTCGGCTTTATCTCCTGGGGAATTTTCGCAGCCTTGCTGATCGGTCGCCGTGCCTATGGCTGGCGCGGCAGAATCGCCCTGCGCTGGACTTTAGCCGGCTTCATGGTCCTGCTGCTGGCGTATATCGGCAGCAGTTTTGTTGCCGAAGTGATCCTCGGTCGGACATAAAGCCAGCGGCAACTTGACAGCTGCATGATCGACCGCAATACTCGTCCGGTCGCCTTTGAAGAAACCCTCCTGTGCAAGACATCCCCCTATCGGCGCTCTTCGCTGCGCTCGGCGTACTACTGATTCTCTCCGGATTTTTCTCAATGTCCGAGACCGCCATGATGGCGGCAAATCGTTACCGACTGCGACACCTCGCGCAACAAGGTCATCGCGGTGCAAAACTGGCGATCACGCTGCTCAACAAAACGGACAAGTTGCTCGGCGTCATCCTGCTGGGCAACACATTGATCAACGCAGCAGCAGCAACGCTCACCAGCTATATTGCGCTGGCGCTTTTCGAACAAGAAAAATGGGCGCTGGAAATCGGCACCCTGTGCGTCACATTTGCGCTGCTGATCATCTCGGAAATCACCCCTAAAGTCGTCGGCGCCACCTACGCCGACCGCATCACCCCGCCAATCAGTTTCATCCTGACCCCCCTGCTGCGCTTGGTTTACCCGATCATCTGGTTCGTCAACCTGTTCGTCAGCGCCCTCCTCCGCTTGATCCGCCTTGCGCCGAAGCCCGGCCACGAAGCACCACGCTTATCCTTGGAAGAACTGCGCATGCTTGTTCTTGAGTCAGGACATTTCATTCCAAAGAAACATCACAGCATTTTGCTCAACCTCTTCGAACTTGAACGCATCACGGTTGAAGATGTAATGACCCCGCGTTCATCGATGGAAGCCGTAGACCTCAACGCACCGTGGGAGGAAATCAAGACACAACTGGCGACCAGCTACCACACCCGACTGCCGGTCTATCGCGAAGAACTCAACAACGTGGTCGGCATACTTCACCTGCGACGCCTGATCGGTCTGATGCACCGCGAAGAACTGAGTCCCGAGTCACTGGCGGAGCATGTCCAGGAGCCTTACTACATTCCCGCTGCCACGCCTGTCTTTTCCCAGTTACAGTTTTTCCAGGAAAACAAGCAACGCGCCGGACTGGTGGTCGATGAATACGGCGAGGTTCTCGGCCTCGTCACGATGGAGGACATCATCGAGGAGATTATTGGCGAGTTCACCACCTCCTTGCCCGGCTGTACAACGACACTCGCCTGGGACGAGAGCGACAGCATTCTGCTCGAAGGTAGCCGCTCCTTGCGTGAAATAAACCGGAAGCTGGATCTGTGTTTTCCACTGGAAGGCCCAAAAACGCTCAACGGGCTGATCGTCGAGCATTTCAGGGACATCCCTGAAGCCGGCATCGGCCTGAAAATCAACGGGATTCCCATTGAAATTGTACAAACGCAGGACCGAAGCATCAAGGTCGCGCGCATCTTCAAGCCAAAATCTTGAGCACAAACGACTAGACACAAGAAAACAGCCCTTTCACCGGATATCGGTCAGTCTTTACAAACCTGCCGGCTCGATGCATCATCGGGTCGATGTACTCGGCATAGCCGGGATCTTGTGATTCAAGACGCCGCAAAGCGAGCTTTAGGGAGATATGGCAGCCAATCCGCAACAATCATCGCTCAGCGGCCTCGCCCGTGCGCTTGTGCAAGCCGGTCGGCTCAAGGAAGCCGAAGCCGAGGTTTTGCTCACGCAGGCCGCCGCGAACAAAACAAGCTTCATCGAACAACTGGTCGGTTCAAAAAAAGCCAGTGCGCTGGACATAGCCCGTTTTGCTGCGGATACTTTTGGTTACCCGCTGCTTGATCTTGCCGCCTTCGACGATGCACACATCCAGAAAAATGCGATCGACCGCAAGTTAATCGCCGCGCATCGCGTCATCCCCTTATACAAGCGCGGTAACCGACTCTCGATCGCGATTGCCGACCCAACCAACCTTCGCGCGCTTGATGAGATTCGTTTCCAGACCGGGATGGCAGTCGACCCGGTCGTTGTTGAAGAAGGCAAGCTCGCCCCGCTCGTCACAAAACTTTCGGAATCTGCTGAAGACACACTGAAAAGCCTGGCCAGCGAAGACCTCAATCTCGAGTTCACCGACGAGGAAAGTGCAGAGAAACTTGACGAAGCCTCGGCCGTCGAGGTCGATGACGCACCTGTCGTCAAATTCATACAAAAAATGCTGCTTGATGCCATCAATGATGGCGCGTCCGACATTCACTTCGAGCCTTACGAAAAAAATTACCGGGTGCGCTTCCGCACTGACGGAATTTTGCGCGAGATAGCGTCACCGCCCCTGGTCATCAAGGAAAAGATCGCCTCCCGTATCAAGGTTATTTCTCGCCTCAACATCGCCGAGAAGCGGGTGCCGCAAGATGGACGAATGCGACTGGTCCTCTCTAAGAGCCGATCGATCGATTTCCGCGTCAGCACACTGCCCACCATGTACGGCGAAAAAATCGTACTGCGTATTCTCGACCCAAGCAGCGCGTCGCTGGGGATCGAGGCCTTGGGCTACGAGCCGGAGCAGAAAAGGGTCTTGCTTGATGCGATCGAGCGACCGTATGGCATGGTACTGGTAACCGGGCCAACCGGTTCTGGAAAGACGGTTTCCCTCTACACATGCCTCAACATTCTGAACAAACCGGGAATCAACATTGCAACAGCAGAAGACCCTGCGGAAATCCCGCTACCCGGCATCAATCAAGTCAACGTTGATGACCGTGCCGGCCTGACTTTTCCGGTCGCCCTCAAGGCATTCCTGCGCCAGGATCCCGACATCATCATGGTCGGCGAAATCCGCGACCTGGAGACGGCGGAAATTGCGATTAAGGCGGCGCAAACGGGTCACATGGTTCTATCAACTTTGCATACAAACGACGCGCCATCGACGCTGACACGTTTAATGAACATGGGCATCCCGACCTTCAACATTGCCTCGAGCATCTTGCTGATCACCGCACAGCGCCTTGCACGCCGCTTGTGCACCTGCAAAAAACCACTTGATACACCGGTCGAAACCCTGCTTAATGCGGGCTACACCGAAGCCGACCTCGATGGCAGCTGGACGCTCTACGGGCCAAATGGATGCGAGCGCTGCAAGGGGAGTGGCTACAAAGGACGCGTCGGCCTCTATCAGGTAATGCCGATTACCGAGGCCATACAACGCATCGTCATGGCAAACGGAACTGCGCTCGATGTTGCTGCCCAAGCCAAAAAGGAAGGCGTGAAAGACTTGCGCGAATCCGGCCTGCTGAAAGTCAAACAGGGACTCACCTCGCTCGAGGAAGTTCTGGGAACAACGAACGCATAATGAAAAAAAGACGAGGACGACACGATGGCGACGCCAGCTAAGAAAATTGCAAAGCCTGCAGGCCCGAAGGAATTTGTCTTTGCCTGGGAAGGCAAGAACAAAGAAGGCAAGGTCACCCGCGGTGAAGCGCGTGCAATCAGCGAAAGCGTTGCGCAGGCGACCCTTCGCCGGCAGGGCATCATGGTCACCAAAATTTCCAAGCAACGCTTCAAGAGCGGCGGCTCGATCACCGACAAGGACATTGCGCTATTCACCCGGCAACTGGCTACCATGATGAAGGCCGGCGTTCCGCTCCTGCAAACCTTTGACATCGTAGGCCGGGGACATGACAACCCAGCCGTCGCCAAGTTGCTGCTCGATATCAAGTCCGACGTGGAAACCGGCAACTCCTTGTCAGCGGCTTTCCGGAAGTACCCGCTGCATTTTGATCAACTCTACTGCAACCTGATTGCGGCCGGCGAACAGGCCGGTATTCTCGAAGCGCTGCTTGACCGACTGGCCATCTACAAAGAAAAAATGATCGCCATCAAGTCGAAGATCAAGGCTGCGCTGTTTTATCCGATATCAATCATCATCGTGGCATTCGTCATTACCGCAGTGATCATGATCTTCGTCATCCCGGCCTTCAAGGAGGTTTTCACGAGCTTTGGCGCCGACCTGCCCGCGCCGACCTTGTTCGTCATGGCGATTTCCGAGGTCTTTGTTTCCTACTGGTGGGCAATATTTGGCGGTCTGGGTGGCGGCATTTACGCTTTTTTTTACACATGGAAACGCTCCGAGCCCATGCAAATAGCGCTTGACCGAGTGCTCCTTCGCGCCCCTGTTTTCGGCAACATCATGCGCAAATCAGTCATCGCCCGCTGGACGCGTACACTGGCCACCATGTTCGCTGCGGGGGTTCCTTTGGTCGAATCGCTCGATTCGGTTGGGGGCGCCTGCGGCAATTATGTATACAAGATTGCGACGAAACAGATTCAAGGCGAGGTAGCCACCGGCACCAGCCTCACCGTATCCATGCAAAACGTCAAACTGTTTCCAAACATGGTCGTCCAGATGGTTGCCATCGGCGAGGAATCCGGCTCTCTCGATGCCATGCTCGGCAAGGTGGCCGATTTCTTCGAAGCAGAAGTCGATGACGCGGTCGATGCACTCTCCAGTTTGATGGAACCCATCATCATGGTCGTTCTCGGCACGCTGATCGGCGGCATGGTTATCGCCATGTATCTGCCGATCTTCAAGCTGGGTGCTGTGGTTTGACAATGCTCGTTTCGCTGGCTAGCTTCTCAGACCCTACGATATTTTCGCTCGCATGCGGAGCGCTCGGCCTTCTTGTCGGCAGCTTTCTCAACGTCGTCATCCATCGCCTGCCCAAGATGATGGAGCGTGACTGGCAGTGCCAGTGCGCGGAGTTGCGCGGCGAGGCACCGGCTGAACACGAGCCGCTGTCGCTGGCCAAGCCGCGCTCGCGTTGTCCCAGTTGCGGACACGCGATCAGCGCGCTGGAAAATATTCCGGTGATCAGTTGGTTATTTCTACGCGGCCATTGCTCGGAATGTAGCGCACCGATTTCGGTGCGCTACCCGATTGTCGAGGCACTTACCGGCTTGCTCAGCGCTTTCGCAGCAGCCCATTTTGGCTTCGGCTGGGCCGCAGCGGGTGCTGTCTTGCTCGTCTGGTGCCTGATTGCACTCACCTTCATCGACTTCGACACCCAACTGCTCCCCGACTCAATCACCCTGCCGCTACTTTGGGCGGGGCTGCTCTTTAATTTGTCCGGCACCTTCGTCGACCTCCAATCGGCGGTGCTCGGCGCGATCATCGGCTACCTCTCGCTTTGGTCTGTCTATTGGGGATTCAAGCTGACGACCGGCAAGGAAGGGATGGGCTACGGCGACTTCAAACTGCTCGCTGCGCTTGGCGCCTGGCTGGGCTGGCAAATGCTGCCGCTGGTCATTCTGCTCTCCTCTCTGGTTGGCGCGGTCGTCGGCATCGCTTTGATCGTGCTCGCCAAACAAGGGCGCAACGTGCCGATTCCTTTCGGCCCCTACCTGGCAGCGGCGGGCCTGCTCGCTCTTTTCTGGGGAAAAGACCTTACGCAGAGCTACCTTCGCCTGATGTAGACACTTGAAAATACTAGTTTTACCCCAACAATGTAACAGTTACAGCCGGTGAAAAGGTTGTCCGTTCGGGTATAATTCCCGCTTTTCGAGTGCATTTTAGAGGGTTGCCATGCCGATCTATGCCTATCGCTGCGATTCCTGCGGTTTCGCGAAAGATCACCTACAAAAGCTCAGTGACGCACTGCTGACGATCTGCCCCGAGTGCGGTCAGGCGTCATACACCAAGCAACTGACTGCAGCCGGCTTTCAGTTGAAAGGCAACGGCTGGTACGCCACCGACTTCAAGGGAAGCCCCACCGCCCCTGCGGTCGCAAAAACGCCAACTGCAGAAAGCGTTGCACCTTGTGCCAGCGCCGCCGTATGTCCGAGCGCGGGAACATGCGC
>CAJAHZ010000048.1 GCA_903939665.1 uncultured Pseudomonadota bacterium
AGTTTCGGCCAGGGCGTGTCGAGCAGATGGTTGGACAGGCCGTAGATGCCGGGCGCGAGCCAGAGCGGCCCTTTGCCGCGGTTGGCGTAATAGCCGAGCCGCCGGCCATCGCCGACGAAGAGGTTGAATCCGGCGTAGTCGGCGCCATGCGCCGCGAGTGCGGCGAGATAGGCCGCCGCATCGGTTTCGCCGGCGAGAAAATCAGCGACCAGCGCGCCCCGCGACGGGGCATTCGCGTGCGGCTGCGCGCCCTCTCGGTAGTTGGTTAATGCCGCGAAGCAGCCTTGACGGTTGACGCCGAGCCAGGTGCCGCCGGCCTGCAGATCGCGCCCGGCCAGTATCTGCGGCGCATCTTGCCAGAAAGCGGCGGGCGCTGTCGGGCGCGCAAAAAATTCGTCGCGGTTGGCCGCAACCACCAGGGGGTAGTCGGGATGGGCCTGCCAGGCGACGAGAATCAGGCACATGAGCGCCGCCGTCCCGTTTTGCTGGCCCGGGCTAGAATTTCACCAGCTGCGTTTCGAGGCGCGGGCCGCCCGGTGCGCCGAGTTCAAGATCGCCGGCATCGACGAAAACCTCCTGAATCACCGCCAGCGCAACATAGCCACCGTCCGGCGCGGGCGCTGCGTTGGCGACCATGCCGCAAGGGTGTTCCGGGTTTTCCGGCGAGTAGATGGGGTTGCCGGCGGCGAGGGGGGCGCTCGCCGCAATGCGGTAAAGATGGCGTTTGACCTTGCCGAGATATTGCGTCCGGGCAATGACTTCCTGCCCCGGATAGCAGCCCTTGTGGAAACTGACGCCGCCGAGCTGGTCAAAATTGGCCATCTGCGGAACGAATTCTTCTTTGGTTGCGGCACCGATCAGCGGGATGCCGGCTTTGATGTCGAGCCATTGCCAGGCGGGGGTGCCAACCGGACGCGCGCTGGCGGCCAACTGGCGCCATAGCTCGGGTGCGGCGTCGCTGGCGACGATGATCTCGAAGCGCGTGGTGTCAAGGCGAATGACCTTGCCGTGCTCGAAGGCTGCGCTGTCCAGCGCTTTGCCGGGAACCGGCAGCTTTGCCGCCAGCAAGGCTGCTTCCGCCTGCGGGCCCGACAAGCCGATCAATTCGCGGCTGCCTGACAGGTCGGCAACCTTGACCTTGGCGCGCAGGATGTACATCTGCAGGCGCTTGTGGATCATCGGTACGAGATCGGCTGATAGCTGGATCAGGAAGTCCGGGCCGCTGCGGAAAAGCAGAAAGCTCGCCACCATGCGCCCTTTGCCGGAGCACCAGGCCGAGTGCTGGGCTGCGTCGGCGCCCAGGTGGTTGATGTCGCTGGTGACTTGATTGTGCAGGAAGGTTTTTGCTTCTTCTCCGGTGCACTCGAGCAGGCCGAGGTGGCTGAGCGGCGCGATGACTGTCGCATCGCGGGCAGCGGCAAGTTCGGCAGCGGCATCGCCGAAGTTATCGACCACGCCGTTGTCGATACGGGCGCCGGAAGCGCCGAGAAACTCTTGCCAGTTGGGATTCATGGTAGCTACTTTCCGTCAGTTTGTCGGTTATCTGGCCGCCCGGTGCGCCGCGACCATGCTTGATCGCTGGCCCCGGCTCTGCAGGCTGCGTTTCGCGTTATTATATCGCCAGTCGAACTCCATTCTCCCATCCCAGATCCGCGGCCTGCCGGTCGCGCCGGATTGATGCTGAAATTCATCAGAAACCTTATTTCTCTCGCTGTCATCCTTGCCATTGCACTGGGGGCTGGCTTTGCGTGGCTCGTTTCCTCGCCGATCGTGCTGAAGTCGCCGTCGATCGATTTTCACATCGCATCGGGTAGCGGGCTGCGCGCTGTTGCACGGCAAATCGCCGACTCGGGCGCCGACCTCAATCCGTGGGTGTTCATCGTGCTTGGCAAGGCGCTGCGCGTCGAGGCGTCGATCAAGGCCGGCAGCTACGAAATCAGCCGCGGCATTACCCCGCTGGAACTCGTCGGGAAGCTGACGCGCGGCGACGTGACGCAAACCGATATCGTTCTCGTCGAAGGTTGGACCTTCCGCCAGATGCGCGATCGGCTCGATGCCCACCCGGACGTTCGGCATGACAGCAAGGGATTGTCCGAGGCCGAGATCATGCGGCGCATTGGCGCCAGTGAAACGCGTGCCGAGGGCTTGTTGTTCCCCGACACCTATCTTTTTTCCAAGCGTTCAAGCGACCTGGATGTGATTGCCCGAGCCTACCGCGCCATGCAGCGCCACCTTGCGCGGGAGTGGGAGGGAAGGGCGGTCGGGCTGCCCTATCGCGATCCTTATCAGGCGTTGATCATGGCGTCGATTGTCGAGAAGGAAACCGGGCGCGATCAGGACCGCCCGCTGGTCGCTGCGGTGTTTGTGAACCGGCTTCGTCTGGGCATGTTGCTGCAAACCGACCCGACGGTGATTTACGGCGTCGGCGAGGCGTTTGACGGCAATCTGCGCAAGCGCGATCTGCTCACCGATACGCCCTACAACACCTATACCCGAGGCGGCCTGCCGCCAACGCCGATCGCCATGTCGGGTCTGGCTTCGCTACGCGCGGCATTGCAGCCGGCGCAGAGCGAGGCCGTCTATTTTGTCGCGCGCGGCGATGGCAGCAGCCAGTTTTCCCGCACGCTGGACGAGCACAATCAGGCCGTAACGCGTTACCAGAGAGGCGGAAAGCGTTGAAAAAAGGAAAATTCATTACCTTTGAAGGGATTGACGGCGCAGGCAAGAGCAGCCACATCGCCGGGGTGACCGAGTTCGTTCGTGCGCGGGGTCTGACCGTCGTTTCAACCCGCGAGCCGGGCGGTACGCCACTCGGCGAAAAACTGCGCGAACTGTTGCTGCATGAATCGATGCATCTTGAGACCGAGGCGATGCTGATGTTTGCGGCGCGTCGCGAGCATCTGGCGCAGCTTATCGAGCCGGCGCTGGCGCGTGGCGAGTGGGTGATCTGTGACCGCTTCAGCGATGCGACCTACGCCTATCAGGGCGGCGGACGCGGCCTGGATAAGGAGAAATTCGCGCAACTCGAACAATGGGTGCATGGGCATTTGCAGCCCGATCTGACCTTGCTCTTTGATCTGCCGTTGGCTGTCGCACGGGAACGCATCGCGGCGCAAAGCCGCGATCTTGACCGCTTCGAGCAGGAGCGTGCCGATTTTCATGAGCGCGTGCGGCGTGCTTACCTCGAACGTGCGGCGGCTGCGCCGCAGCGGATTCAGGTAATCAATGCCGATCAAGCGCTGGAAGATATCAAGAAACTGGTTGAAATGACAGTTGTAACGCATTGTTTTTAAGTAAAAGAAAAATTATAAATGAGTGAGTCATTGAATTCAGGCATGAGCATCATCGCGTTGCATGCCGGGGCGTGGGCGCGCCTTGGCGCACGGCGTGCGCAACTGCCGCATGCCTTGTTGCTTTCAGGACAACGCGGCATGGGCAAGTTCGATCTGGCCCGGCGCTTTGCCGAATCCTTGCTTTGTGAACAGCCGCTGCCGTCAAATGAAGCTTGCGGCACTTGCCCGGCCTGCGGCTGGATGGCGCAGGGGAATCACCCGGATTTCCGGCTACTGCAACCCGACGCGCTGGCCGAGGAGGAGGGCGAGCCGGTTGAAGCGGGGAAGAAGAAACCGAGCCAGCAGATTACGATTGATCAGGTTCGCGCACTCGACGATTTCCTGCATATCGGCACCCATCGCCATGGCGCGCGCGTGATCCTGATCAATCCGGCCGAGGCGATGAATCGGGCGACCGCCAATTCGCTTCTTAAAGCACTTGAAGAACCAATCGCAAGTACATTGTTTTTATTGGTATCGAATGAGCCTCAGCGTTTGCTGCCGACGATTCGCAGCCGCTGTCAGTCGATGCCGATTGCGCTGCCGGCACCGGCATTGGCGACGGAATGGTTGCGCCAGTCGGGGGTCGATGAGGCCGAGCGCTGGCTGGCGCTGGCCGGCGGTGCGCCTTTGCTGGCTGTCGAACTGGGGAGCAGCGAAGAGCGCGTTCTACTCGATGCGCTGATCGCCGAAATGGCGCGCGGCGTCGATCTTGATCCTTTGTCAGCCGCCGCCGCAGTCGATAAGGTGCTGAAAGCCGACAAGCATCCAGCGCCCCTGAAGCGGCTGGTCGAGTGGTCGCAGAAGTGGCTTTTTGATCTGACGCTGGCCAGTGAGAAGCTGCCGCTGCGCTATTTTGTGACCCAGGCCAAGCTGGTGCAAGGACTGGCGGCCTCCGCCGATGCGGGCAAACTCTTGGCATTCAACCGGAAAGCGCTACAATACAGAGCACAGTGTGAGCAACCATTGAATAGCCGTTTGTTTCTTGAGGAGTTTTTCTTGAGTTACGCTGCACTTTTCCGGATGTCCTGAGATAAATATGTCAGACGCAGCTGCCAAACCCGCCGTCGCTGCCGCACCGCGCCCAAGCGTTCTGTCGCTCAACATCAACTCGAAATCGGCGCTTTACGCCTCGTACATGCCGCATCTGCGCAACGGCGGTATCTTCATCCCCACTTCGCGCAGCTACAACTTGAGCGACGAAGTGTTCATGCTGCTGTCGCTGATGGATGACCCGGCCAAGCTGCCAATCGCCGGTACCGTCGTCTGGATTACCCCGGCTGGCGCCCAGAATAGCAAGGCGCAGGGCATCGGCGTGCACTTCAAGAATGACGAGAGTGGCGTCGAGGCACGCCGCAAGATTGAAGGCATGCTGGGCGGCGTGATGCAATCGAGCCGTCCGACCCACACCATCTAGCATTTAGCCGTTTTCATGCTTGTTGATTCGCACTGTCACCTCGATTTCCCGGATCTCGCCGCAAATCTCCCGCAGCTTCTTGATTTGATGCAGCAGAACGACGTCGGTTGCGCGGTCTGCATCGGCGTCAATCTGGAAGATCTGCCGCGGGTGCTGGCGCTGGCCGAAGCACATCCGCAGATTTTTGCCTCGGTGGGCGTTCATCCCGAATCAACCGACGTTGAGGAGCCCAGCGTGGCTGACCTTGTTGCGCTGGCAACCCACCCCAAGGTGATCGCCATTGGCGAAACCGGGCTCGATTACTATTGGCACAAGGATGCGCCCGAGTGGCAACGCGAGCGCTTTCGCACCCATATCCGTGCGGCGCGCGAGAGCGGCAAGCCGCTGGTTATCCACAACCGGGACGCGACAGCCGACGTGCTGCGCCTGCTTGAAGAAGAGCGGGCAGGGGAGGTTGGCGGGATCATGCACTGTTTCACCGAATCGTGGGCGGTGGCCGAAGCGGTGCTTGAACTGGGCTTTTACATATCCCTGTCGGGCATCGTGACCTTCAAGAACGCGCTGCTCATCAAGGAGGTTGCGCGGCGCGTGCCGCTCGACCGCCTGCTGGTCGAGACCGATTCGCCTTATCTGGCGCCGGTGCCGTATCGCGGCAAGACCAATCAGCCGGGCTATGTGAAGCATGTTGCCGAGGAGATCGCGCGCCTGCGCGGTCTCACTTATGAAGAAGTTGTTGCCGCGACGACGGATAATTTTTTCCGCCTTTTCCCTGAAGTTCGTACGAGAATCGCCCAATGAAAACCATTGCTCTTGTGTTTGCCGCCCTGCTTGCCGTTCTTCCGTGCCTTGCTGCTGCGGGCGTCCATGAAGATATGATGATCGCTCTGCGATCCGACGATACGGGCGCTGTTATCGCGCTGCTCAACCGTGGCGTGGATGTCAATACAGTCGATATTGCCGGCAATACGCTGCTCATGCTGGCCGTGCGGGAAAGCAACGAGGCGCTGCTCGAACAGTTGATCCTGCGCCGCGCTCGCCTCAATGTGCGTAACCGCGATGGCGATACCGCATTAAGGATGGCGGCTTTTTCAGGCAAGCTGCCTTTCGTCCAGCGTCTGGTCGAAGCTGGCGCAGAGGTCAATATGTACGGCTGGTCGCCGCTTGCCTATGCGGCATTCAATGGCCATGCGGCGGTCGTCGAGTACTTGTTGAAGCGCGGTGCAGAGATCAATGCGGTGACTGAAAACGGCGCGACAGCCTTGTTGATTGCCGCGCGCAATGGGCATCTTGCAGTGGCCGAGGTGTTGCTGAAGCACCAAGCCGACCCGAATATCGCCAACGAAAACGACGAA
>CAJAHZ010000049.1 GCA_903939665.1 uncultured Pseudomonadota bacterium
CGCGATTCCGGCGAGGACGTGCTTGAGATGATCGCAGACGCGGCGCCAAACGGTTATCGAATTCAACTGCTCCGCAGCTTCAGCAACCCACCCCTGAAGCAAGGCGGAGACGCGCATCAGCGCTGCCCGAGCCTTCTCGAAATGCGCGTGCAAACCGGTCAGAGTGATCGTCGTTTGCCCTGCGTGTTCCGTCCGGCGCCCGACTGAGGACATCAGCCAAGGTCGACTGGTAATCGCCTCACGCCGAGCCTCCGGATTGGCCAAGCGAACGAAGAGGCTCCACCAGTTATACACCAACGCCACCGCCCGAGCGGCGAGCTGACAGCGATGCAAGTCATGCGTGGTGAATCCGCCCCAACCCCACTGGTTTTTCAGCTCATCAAAGGCGTTCTCGGCGTCGGCCCGATCCCGGTAAAGCTGACCCAGACTGAGAATTTCGTAGTCCGTGTTGGTGACCAGCACGGCGTATTCATAGCCGGTAATGCCTTTGCCGGCCTTCTTGTCCGCTTCGATAAAAGCCAGCACCTGCTGGCCGTCGTCCTCCGCAGACATCATGACTTCGCCTGTGAGGGCTCGGCGGATGACCACAACCCGGCGCCTCGTCTCCCAGCCAGCAAGAGCAAGTTCTCCGTCCATGCCTTCCCAGTCTTGGCCGGCGTCGGTCCAGCCCGATTGGCGAAAGAGGCTGCCGATATGGCGTTTGACGTTCTTCGAGAGTTTGAGTTTGAACAGGTAGGGTTGGCACCGCGCTTCCAGCGCGGTCATCAGCGGGTCGTTGCCAAAGGCGCTGTCACCACGCACCAGCTGAGGTTTCTTGTCTGGCGGCAGATCGTCGAGGGTTTGCAGCAGACCCGGTTGCGTGTGCTTGGCCGTGTGCTCATTCCCGGCACGCACTTCGACTCCCAGCACTAGGCGGTGCCGGCCATCAGGTAGGTGTGGCAGCTGTGCGATGGGCGTCCCGGCTTTCTCGGATTGTCCCACAGGGATTTCCTTCGGTCATAGGAAATTACCGCGCCTTCCTGATGGCCGTACAGTGGCTTGACGGTGGTGTCGGTGTCGAGAATCCAGGGGGCGTCAAGCAGCCGAGCCATACTGTCGGACAAGTGCGCATCCAGCCAAGCCGTGCCTTCGGTTTCCGGGATGCGTTTGAGCGCATTGCGCAGCGCGTTTTCGGAGATGACCTTCTTCATATCGAGCAGACCAGGATTCACCCCGTCGCAGCGTATCGCAGTTACATGCGAGTAGCGTTTGTGACCCGACAGAATCGAGAGCAACCAAGTGCCCAGCACCTCTGCCTTGCTCGGCGCATTCGGGCTGCTGTAACTCAGTGGGCAGCTTTCCAGCCAGCGCGACCACAGTCCTGTCAGCGTAAGAAATTCGATGAAGTAGGCCAGTTGCCCCATCGGCGTTGCCGTGCTTTCGGTATCCCATCGTACTTGAACTCGCCCCGCCATCGTCTGCACGCCAGCGCACGTCAAAAGCATTTCTTTGCGCTTCGCCAGCTTCAATTTCGACTCACCCATCGGGTGACTCCCATGATGGTTACGAATCCATTAGCCTGCCTCAGTTTCAAGCAGATTGCACACCGTCAACTGCGTTTTTTAGGATGAAAGTACTTCGCGTACGAGATGATCTGCTGGATATAGGACGATTGCGTATTCTCGGCAAGATTGCGGATCGCCATGTCTTCGAGCATCCGCTGGCGTAGAGGGGTCATGGTCGGGC
>CAJAHZ010000050.1 GCA_903939665.1 uncultured Pseudomonadota bacterium
TCCGCGTCCGCCAGTAGCTGACCGCCGCCAGGCCACGCCTTCTCTCTACAGGGACAGCCGCTTGAACACGCGCTCCGGAATATGCCGAATGAGCAGCATGATCAGGCGCCAGAAACCGGGCAGATAGACCACATCCTTGCGCTGCTCTATCGCTCGCAGGATGCCGCACGCGATGTCGCCGGGCTGCGCCCACAAGGCGCCTTTCTTGAACGAAGCGGTCATCGGCGTATCGACAAACCCCGGCTTGATCGTCAAGACCTGCACCCCCTTCTTCGACAGGCGATTGCGCAGCCCTTGCAGAAAGAGGCCGACCATTCCCTTGGCCGCGCCATAGACGTAATTGCTCTGCCGACCACGGTCGCCCGCCACAGAACCAATCACGGCCAGCGCGCCGTGTCCTTGCGCCTCCATCTTCGCGCCCAGCAGCGTGGCGAGCGCAACGACCGACAGGCCGTTGTTATCCATTTCCTGCAGCGTCAGCGCAACAGAGGCTTCACAGGCCTTCTGGTCGGGTAGCGTGCCATGCGCGATCAATGCGACATCAAGCCCGCCCAACGCGCTGGCGGCTGCTTCGAGCATCGCTGCGTGCTTTGCCGTATCGGTCGCATCCATGACGAAGCAACCGACCGTGGCGGCGCCGCGCACACTCAGGTCGGCGGCGATGGTTTCAAGGCGTGTGGCATTGCGCCCGACAAGAAACAACGCATCGCCGCGTGCTGCCCACAACCGCGCTGCCGCTTCGGCAATCGCCGAGGTTGCGCCGACAATCAGTACTTTCTGCATGAAACGACTCCGTGAAAAACATCGTAAATTATGCGTTGAATTACGAGCTGACCCGGCGCCAGAAGTCCGAGGAAAACTTCGGGTCGACAAAGCCTGAAAACTCGTTGAAGCGCGAATAGCTGCGGCGAAAGAAGTCGCCGGCCATGCGCGCATCCTTGGCCGCGTAGAGCCGCCCGCCCACCGCGCTGACGATCGCATCGAGACGGTCAAAAAGCGCCCGCGTAGGGATGCCGCGATTGGAAAAGTCGAGCGCCAGCGTGATGCCCGGCATCGGGAAGGAAAGCAGCCCCGGGCTGCTCAATTCGCCGAAGGTCTTGAGCACCGCGAGGAAGGACCCCTGCCTGCTGGTCGAAATACTGCGCAATATCTCGCTCAACGCATCGCGCGCTGTCATCGGCAGAACGCACTGGTACTGGTAGAAACCCTGCCGACCGTACAAACGGTTCCAGTGCAGGATGCCGTCGAGGGGGTAAAAATACGGCGCGTAATGCATTACCGTTTTTTTCGGGAAGGGGCGGTGGTAGTAGGCCAGATTGAAGGCCCGTAGCGTCAGCGAATTGATCGCAGAAACCGGCGGCGTTAGCGGAAAGGTCAGCGGCTTGTTTGCCGGCAACACCCCGCCTGCGGAATCGGCATGATCGCCAGCCATAAAGATGCCGCGCGGCCTCGCCGCAAGGCAGTCGATCCACGCCACGGTGTATTCGTGCTTCGCCTCGGCCGCCGCATTGAGCGCAAAGAATTCATCGAGCCCGGCAAAGCGCGTGTTCGCAACCGCCACGCCCACGCCACGGACGCGCTTCAGTTCGATCTCGGCCCAGGTGATCATGCCGGTCAACCCGAGGCCGCCGACGCTAGCCGCGAACCAGTCGGCGTTTTCATTCGGCGAGCAGATGCGGCGCGAGCCATCAGAACGCAGCAATTCAAAGCGCCGGACATGGCGACCGAAGGTACCGGACTGGTGGTGATTCTTGCCATGCACGTCGTTGCCAATCGCCCCGCCAACGGTGACAAAACGCGTTCCCGGCGTCACCGGCAGAAACCAACCGCGCGGCACAAAAACATCGAGAATGTCGGCCAGCAACGCGCCAGCTTCACAGACCAGAACGCCACTTTCAGCGTCGAAGGAAATCAGATGGTCGAGTCCGCGCGTTTGCAGCAGCGTCGCACCGCTGTTCAAGCAAACGTCGCCATAGCTGCGACCATTGCCATAGGGTAGCAGCGAGCCGTCGACCACCGGCAGCGCAGCATAGCGCTCAGCCCAGCAGCGTTCATCGGCAGCGGGTTGCGCAGGCAGGTTGCCCCAGGCGGCGAGGGTCATCTTAACGCTGCCGTGCGAGAAAAATCGCGCCGAGTCCAACCGCGAACCACAGCGTTGCCAGCCGGCAGATCAGCGTTGCCGTGACGGCAGCGGCTTCGGGAAAGCCGTTCATCGCCAGCAGACCGATCATCACCGCTTCGCTGCTGCCCAATCCGCCGGGCAGAAAGGAGATGCCGCCAATCAGCATGGCAAAAGCGTAGATGAAGACTGCCGTGGTGAGTGGCAAAGGGTGTCCGAGCGCGCTGAGCAGCCACCAGAAACCGATGCCTTCAGCGAGCCATGCGACCACGCCGAAGGCCAGCCCCATGCTCATTGCGGACAATGAAAAACAGCGGCGAAAATGCAGAACGATCTCGCAAAGCTGAACGATCAGTTTCGCCCATTTCTGCGGTCGCGCCAGCGCCCAACGGTCGATCGCGACGATCAGCGAAGTCCATTGCACGAGGAGCAATGCGACAAGGACGAAAGCCAGCGCCAGACCGACGACCGGACGCGCCGGTGCATAAGCCCACAAACCGACGGCGGCAAGCACAAGAATCGACAGCAGGTCACTGACCCGCTCGGCAAAAAACGCGGCGAGGCTCGCTGCCGGCGGCACGCCGTGCGGCTTGAGCAGCACCGAACGCAGGGTTTCACCGAGTTTGCCCGGGCTCGTGGTCAGCGCGAAGCCGGCGAAATAGGCATGCAGGTTGATGCGCCAGCCCACCGGGGCGTCGAGCAGCGAAAGATAGCGCCCCCAACGGATGAAACGCAGCAGGTAATTGCTCAGCGAAAGCGCGAGCAGGCCAAGAAGAACGAGCGGCCCGACCTGCACAACCGCAGCGACAACCTCGCGCCAGCCAGCCCACAGCGAAAGCCCGAGATAGCCAAGCGCTGCCAGCACCACCGACCACAGCACGGCACGCAGCGGCAGATTCAAGGAGGACAAGGAATTCACCAAAAAAAACCTCTTTTAACGCAGAGAGCGCAGAGGCGCAGAGGTCGCAGAGAAAAACAAAGGAAAAAAAACTCTGCGCTCTCTGCGCTCTCTGCGCTCTCTGCGCTCTCTGCGTACTCTGCGTCGAAAGAGGTTCACTACCTTCAAGCAATAACGCCTCCGCCCAGACAGACTTTGCTTTCGTAGACGACCACCGACTGCCCCGGCGTGACGGCCCACTGCGGCTCGGCGAATCGGATCAGACAGGAGGCCGCATCGACGCGCTCGATCTCGCACGGAGCATCGTCCTGCCGGTAACGCGTCTTGGCGGTGTAGACCCAGTGCGTATGCGGCGCCTTTCCCGAAACCCACGACAACTGGTCGGCGCTTAAATCCTCGACGAACAGCGCCGGATGATCGTGCCCCTGCACCACATAGAGCACGTTGTTCGCCATGTCTTTTCTGGCGACGAACCAGGCATCGTGATCACCGCTCTCGCCGCTCTTGCCGCCCTTGACGCCGCCGATATGCAGGCCCTTGCGCTGACCGATGGTGTGATAGGTCAGGCCGTCGTGCTCGCCCAGCACGCGCTCGTCGTCGAGGCAGCGTATCTCGCCTTTTTTCGGCGGCAGGTAGCGCATCAGGAATTCTTTGAACGGTCGCTCACCGATAAAGCAGATACCCGTCGAATCCTTCTTCACGGCAACGTGCAAGCCGGCAGCCTCAGCCATTTTTCGCACATCGCGCTTGTAGATGTCGGCCAGGGGAAACAGCGTCTTCGACAGCTGCTGCTGGTTCAGGCGATGCAGAAAATAGCTCTGATCCTTGGTGCCGTCCTCGGCTTTCAGCAACTGGAACGCGCCATCGAACTCGCGAACACCGGCGTAGTGGCCGGTGGCGATTTTTTCTGCGCCAAGCGTTATCGCGTGTTCAAGAAAAGCTCGGAACTTGATCTCCGAGTTGCACAGGACATCCGGGTTCGGCGTGCGCCCGGCCTGGTATTCCTTGAGGAATTCGGCAAAAACACGTTCCTTGTATTCCTTGGCAAAATTCACCACTTCAACATCGATGCCGATCTTGTCGGCAACGCTCATCACGTCGATCAGATCCTGACGTGACGAACAGTATTCGTCGGTGTCGTCATCTTCCCAGTTCTTCATGAACAGGCCGATCACATTCCAGCCCTGCGCTTTCAAAAGCAGCGCAGCAACCGACGAATCGACGCCGCCGGACAAACCGACAACGACTGTTTTCCCTTTATTCGCGCTCATCCTCGACCTCCGGCCCCTCGCCTGCCAACCAGTCATCAAGCGGCATCACCACCGCCGACTGACCATTATCAAAAAACCAGCTATCCACCACCCAGCGCCGCGGCTCATCCGCCGCCACTTCAAGATCCTCGATCTGCGCCGAATAATGCTCGAAAATAAAAAAACTCGTGCGCAGCGCCGGTTCCAGAACACGATGAAAGCGCAGCCAGCCGCGCCGTTCCATCAATTGCAGAAGCCGCGTCGTGGTCGTCGAGTGGTCGATGCAATCCATCCGCCCATGCGCGCCATCGTCCGCATAGTTACCCCCGCGATCAGCCAAAATGGGCGATTGCTGCCCGGCCCAACCCAGCATCCAGCCAACCGCTACACCAATCAGCGCCCGCTCATGGGCGTCACTGCGCGCATCGTTCAGCAACTCGCTGACCCGATGCAACTGCACATCGGAATAGAACACCTCGGCCTCGGAAACACAGCCATAGTTGTAGCAAACGCTCACCGACTCGCCTGCCATTGCGGCGACACTGCCGAGCAGCAAGAGCAAGGTCAGGCACTTCATGCGTAATGCGTCAGCAGATCCAGTGGGTAACGCTTGCCGGCCAACCAATCGTCGATACAACGCAAAATCAGCGGACTGCGATGTTTTGGCTCCAGCACGCGGATTTCATCCAGCGTCAGCCAGCGCGCAGAAAGTATCCCCGCATCAAGCGGGCGCGCAGCGTCATGGCCGGTAATCATGCCGCCAAAAGCAAAACGCAGGTAAGTGACATCCTTATCCTCCCGGCGCCAGTTGTAGATCCCCACCAGATATTGCGGCGCAAAAGCATAGGCCGCCTCTTCAAGCGTCTCACGGATCACTGCATCGCGCAGCGACTCACCGCACTCAAGATGGCCGGCGGGCTGGTTGTAGCGGATACCGTCAGCGGTCTCCTCTTCAACCAGCAAAAACTTCCCGTCGCGCTCAAGTACGGCGGCAACGGTAACATTGGGTTTCCAGACCATCGAACGAGCCTTGGCATCAGGGCAAAGGCGCTATTTTACCGCCATCTCGCAGGCGAAATCGGCTAGAATTTCGCTTTCAAAATTGTGGCAAGCGGAGAGAAAACCATGTCCATGTCTGATCGCGATGGATTCATTTGGCACGACGGCAAACTGGTGCCGTGGCGCGATGCAACTACCCACGTGCTGACCCACACGCTGCACTATGGCATGGGGGTTTTTGAGGGCATCCGTGCCTACAAGGCAGAAAAAGGCACCGCCATTTTCCGCCTCAATGAACACATCGACCGCCTGTTCAACTCAGCCTATATCTTCCAGATGAAGATGCCATGGGACAAGGAAACGCTGACTGAAGCGCACAAGGAAGTCGTCCGCGCCAACAAGCTGGAATCCTGCTACCTCCGCCCGATCGTATTCTATGGCTCCGAAGCCATGGGCATTGCCGCCACCGCCGTCAGCACGCACGTCGCCGTTGCGGCTTGGCCGTGGGGCGCTTACCTCGGTGCCGAAGGCATGGAGAAGGGCATTCGCGTCAAGACCTCCTCCTTCACCCGCCATCACGTGAACATCAACATGTGCCGCTCAAAGTCGGTTGGCACGTACACCAACTCGATCCTCGCGCACCAGGAAGTCGCGCACGACGGTTACGACGAGGCGTTGCTGCTCGACGTCGACGGCTATGTTGCCGAAGGCGCCGGTGAAAACGTCTTCATCGTCAAGCACGGCAAGCTATATACACCGGATCTGACGTCCTGCCTTGAAGGCATCACGCGTGCCTCGGTGCTCACACTGGCCGACGAACTTGGCATCAAGGTCATCGAGAAGCGCATCACGCGCGACGAAGTCTATTGCGCCGACGAAGCCTTCTTCACCGGCACCGCTGCGGAAGTCACGCCAATCCGGGAACTCGACAACCGGCAGATCGGCGCCGGTCGGCGCGGCCCGATCACCAGCCAGATACAGAGCCTCTTCTTCGACTGCGTCAATGGCCGAGTGCCGGCGCATGAAGACTGGCTGACCTATGTGTAACCACATTCAGGTAGTCATATTGAAAGACAAAAGCTAAATCTTTACCACCAAGGCACCAAGGACACCAAGTTACACCAAGATAAAAACCTCTAAGCTAAAACCTTTGAACTTCTTGGTGTAACTTGGTGCTCTTGGTGCCTTGGTGGTTCGCTCTCTGCCTTTGCCTAACCTCCTCATTTAATTTCAGATCGCAAGGTGCCGCATCATGGCTGAAAACACCGCATCGAAACCCATAGAAGTTACCGCACACGACCTGCCGCTGCATTGCCCGACGCCCGGCGCGTCGGGGTGGTCTGGCCATCCACGCGTTTTTCTCGACGTCACTCACACGGGCGAAGCGGTTTGCCCCTATTGCAGTGCGCACTATGTTTTCAAGGGTGAGCTGCCCAAGGGACACCACTGAGTCTCGCCGGCTGCCGGGACCGTGCAGCCGCCTGACCCACATGTCATGAAAGCACTGATCGTCGCCCCCTCCTGGATTGGCGACAGCGTGCTGGCGCAGCCGCTGTTCATGCGCCTGCACGAAAAGATACCGAATCTGGAGCTCGATGCGCTGGCCCCCCGCTGGGTGGCTCCGGCGCTTGAACGCATGCCGGAAATCAAGGGCATCATCGACAGCCCTTTCACGCACGGCGAGCTCTCGCTGAAGGCCCGTCACCGCCTCGCCCGCCAGATTTCACAAGCCGGCTACCAACGCGCCTACATTCTGCCCAATTCGCTCAAGTCGGCACTGATCCCCTTCTTTGCCGGCATTCCCGAACGTATTGGCTTCGTCGGCGAATCGCGTTACGGCCTGATCAACCGCCGCCACGTACTCGACAAGCTCGCGCTACCGCAAATGGCCGAACGCTTTGCGCAACTCGCCGAAACGCCCGGCACCCCCTTGCCGCGCCCGTTGCCGCTGCCACGCCTGTCATCCAGCGACGAACAACGGCAGTTCACGCTGACTGCACTCGGTATCGCGCCACCGCAAAAACTCGCTGTATTTTGCCCCGGCGCCGAGTATGGCCCAGCCAAACGCTGGCCGGCACGCCATTTCGCGACACTGGCCAACGAACTGGCGGCACGTGGCTACGCCATCTGGCTGCTCGGCTCAGCGAAGGATCAGGCGGTCGGCGAAGAAATTATCGCACTGGCAGCGCCAGCAACCCCCATCCGCAATCTTTGCGGCAACACCTCGCTAACCCAAGCCATCGACCTGATCGCCAGCGCCGAATTCGTCGTCTGCAACGACTCCGGCCTGATGCATGTCGCCGCCGCGCTGGGGCGCCCGCTGATCGCCGTCTACGGATCCTCATCGCCCGGTTTCACCCCCCCATTGTCGGCGCACGCCCGGATCATCAATCTCCAACTGGAATGCAGCCCCTGCTTCAAGCGAGAATGCCCGCTGGGCCATCTCGATTGCCTGAACAAGATCGAAGCGCAACAGGTGCTGGACGCCTGCCTCACGAAAGCCAGTGCATCCCCCACACCCCTTCGGGTGGGCTCCGCGCAGGGGCTATGCATTCCCTCCGGTCAGATTTCTTCCCCCGTTTCTGCACCCCAGGAGTACTTGCTTCGCGGCGCGAAAGGGGTCAGGCCATGAGCATAATTTTTGCCAGCGCCGAAGATGCGGAACACGCTTTTTACGAAGCCATCGCCCACGCCGACCTCGAAGCCTTGATGAACGTCTGGGCTGACGACGAGGAAATTGTCTGCATTCACCCGACCGGCCAACGCCTGCGCGGCGTGGCGGCAATCCGTGAAAGCTGGCGCACTATCTTTGCCAACAATCCGCAACTGACCGTGCGCATCACGCACAGCATCCGCTGGAGCAGCATGCTGATCACCGTGCACAACGTCGTCGAAACGCTCTACCTCGGCAACGAACCCACGCCGCACGGGCCGATGCTGGCGACCAACGTATTTCAGCGCGGCGCCAGTGGCTGGCGCCTCCTGTCGCACCACGCCTCGACCGCGACCGAGGCCGCCCAGGAGGCGACGGCCAACGAACGCCACGACGGCAAGCCGCGGACACTGCATTGATCGACCATCGCACCCTGCCGCGCCACAGCCCCAAAGGCTGGCACTAGCCGAGCGGCGCGGCTAAACTGGCAACGTCCACGCCTTCTTCACTTTCCCAGCATAAGGTTCCCAGATGAACACGCCCCTGCCCCCCGAAATTTTCAAGGCCTACGACATTCGCGGCATCGTCGACAAATCGCTCACCGTCGACATCGTGCGCCGCATCGGCCACGGACTCGGCTCACTGGCCCGTGAGCGCGGGCAGACGAGCATCGCCATCGGGCGGGATGGTCGCCTTTCCGGCCCGGCATTTGCCAGCGCACTGGCAGAAGGCATCTGCGCGGCAGGCGTTGACGTGATCGATGTCGGCTGCGTACCGACACCGGTCACGTACTTCGCCGCGCATCACCTCGGCTGCCACAGCTGCGTCTCGATCACCGGCAGCCACAACCCGCCGGACTATAACGGACTGAAAATGGTCATCGGCGGCGAAACGCTGGCCGGCGAAGCCATTCAGGCACTCCGCCAGCGCATCGAAGCCGGCCGCCTGAGCAGCGGACAGGGCCGCATCAGCCACGCCGACGTGCGCGCCGCCTACCTCGAACGCATTCTTGGCGACGTCAAGCTCGCCCGCCCAATGAAGATCGTCATCGATGCCGGCAATGGCGTCGCCGGCGGCGTTGCGCCCGAGTTGTTCCGCCGGCTCGGCTGCGAACTGACCGAACTTTTTTGCGAGGTTGATGGCACCTTCCCGAACCACCATCCGGACCCGTCAAAACCCGAGAACCTGAAGGACGTCATCGCCGCACTCGCCGGTGGCGATGCCGAACTCGGCCTCGCCTTCGACGGCGACGGCGACCGCCTTGGCGTCGTTACCAAGGACGGCGAAATCATCTACCCGGACCGTCAGTTGATGTTGTTCGCCGCTGACGTGCTGTCGCGCTGCCCCGGCCAACAAATCATCTACGACGTCAAATGCACGCGCCTGCTTGCGCCGTGGATTCGCCAGCACGGCGGCGAACCGCTGATGTGGCAGACCGGCCACGCGCTGATCAAGGCCAAGCTCAAGGAAACCGGCGCACCGCTGGCGGGTGAGATGAGCGGTCACGTGTTCTTCAAGGAACGCTGGTACGGTTTCGACGACGGCCTCTACGCAGCCGTTCGCCTGCTCGAAATCCTGTCGCGCTCGGCGGACCCGAGCGCGACGCTGAAAGCGCTGCCGAACAGCAACTCGACGCCCGAACTGAACATCAAAATGAATGAAGGCGAGCCCTTCACGCTACTCGACGACCTCAGACGCGATGCACGCTTCGAAGGCGCCCGCGAGATCATCACGATCGACGGTTTGCGCGTCGAATACGCTGACGGTTTCGGCCTCGCCCGCCCCTCGAACACGACCCCCGTGGTGGTGCTAAGATTCGAGGCAGACAACGCGGCCGCCCTTGAACGCATTCAATCCGACTTCCGTCGTGTGCTGACGGCCGCACGCCCGGGAATTGCACTGCCGTTCTGAGCCAGAGCCGCCGACCGCCAACAGGAAAACGCCATGTCCGACACTGATCCGCAAGATGTTTTCATCGGTCGCCAGCCGATTCTAGACCGCAATCAGCAAACTTTCGCCTACGATCTGCTGTTCCGCAGCAGCGGCGCCGGGGGTGAAAACGTTGCGAGCTTTCTTGACGGAACCCAGGCCAGCGCAACCGTGGCCGCCAACGCGTTTACCGAATTTTCGGTAGCCGACGCGCTTGGCCCCTATCAGGGTTTCATCAAGGTCGACCGCGAATTTCTCTTCAGCGATCTGATCAATGCCCTACCCCCGCAATCGGTCATTCTGGAAATTCTCGAATCGGTCGAACCGACAGCAGACGTTCTGCAGCGCTGCGAACAATTGCGCGCCGCCGGCTTCATACTCGCCACCAAGGCCTCCGCCCAACAACCGCCCCAACGTGCTGCCCTGCTCGCGCAGACGGAAATCATCAAAATCGACATCAGCCGTATCGCGCCCCAGGACTTGAGTGCGCTGGTCAACCAGTTGAACCCCTTAGGCAAGGAACTCCTCGCCGAAAAGGTCGAAAACAGCGAACAAATGCAGCGTTGCCACGACCTCGGCTTCGATTTTTTCCAGGGCTATTATTTCGCCCATCCCACCATCATTGCCGGCAAGCGCCTGTACTCGCCGCAACTGGCACTGCTACGCCTGCTTGGGCTTCTCGTTCAGGATGCCGACACCAGCGAGATTGAAAAACACCTGAAGCAGGAACCCGTGCTAACGGTCAATCTGTTGCGGCTGACTAACTCCGCGAGCAGCGGGATATCGACCCGCATCACCTCGCTACGCCACGCGATCACGGTTCTTGGCCGCCAGCAACTGATGCGCTGGCTGCAACTCCTCCTCTACACCAGCGCTTCGACCAGCCGCGCCTCTGCAAACAACCCGCTGCTGCAGCTTGCCGCCACACGCGGACGGATGATGGAACTGCTTGCCGAAGGGCTGCAGACCGCAAATCGAAAGGACCGTGATTTCATCGATCAGGCGTTCATGGTCGGCATCCTTTCGCTGATGCCGGTGCTGCTCGGCAGCAGCATTGCAGAGATTCTCTGCCAGTTGCCGGTCGCCGAGCGCGTACAGCTCGCACTGAAGGAGCACAGCGGCACACTGGGCAGCATGCTGGCACTGGTCGAAGTCACCGAGCATGAGGGTCCGGTTGGCGAAGAAGCGCTGCACGAACTGCCGGGAATCGACATCAGATTCCTCAACAGCTGCCTGACCCAAGCCTTGTCGTGGGCCAACAATCTGGATCGGGAGCGCTCCTGATACAGCCCCAGGCGGACCGCACCATGCCCGAAACAGAGAATCAGCAGATATTCCTTGGCCGTCAGCCGATTCTCGGTCGTGAGCAGCAGTTGCTCGCCTATGAACTACTCTTCCGCAACGGACCGATCGCCACCGGCAACCGTGCCGACATCCTCGACGCGCGGCAGGCGACAGCGAGCGTCATCGCCAATGCCTTTACCGAATTTTCAGTCAGCGACGCGCTTGGCCCCTATCGCGCATTCATCAATGTCGACCACGAGTTCCTGTTCAGCGATCTGATCGAGGTATTGCCGAAGGAAATGGTCGTGCTTGAAATTCTCGAATCGGTCGAGCCGACGCTCGATGTCCTCGAGCGTTGTCGGCAGCTTTGCGCGGGCGGCTTCACGCTGGCGATTGACGACGTCATCGAGACCGGCGAAGCGCATTTGCGCCTGCTCGAACTGGCTGAAATCATCAAGGTCGATATACAAAGCATTGCCCCCGGTGAACTGCCTGCACTGATCGCCCAACTCAAACCGCTGGGCAAAAAACTGCTCGCCGAGAAGGTCGAAACCAGCGAGCAATTAACACGCTGCCTGAATCTCGGTTTCGACCTGTTTCAGGGGTATTTCTTTGCCAAACCAACGATCATTGCCGGCAAGAAGCTGAACCCCTCGCAGCTCGCCCTGATTCGCCTGCTCGGACTGCTGATGGAAGACGCCGAGACCAGCGAGGTGGAACAGGCCTTCAAACTGGAGCCCGGGCTGACCGTCAACATGCTGCGCCTGACCAACTCGGTGGGCGGCGGCATGGCAAGCCGAATTACCTCGCTGCGCCACGCCATCACCGTGCTCGGGCGTCGTCAGTTGCAGCGCTGGGTGCAACTGCTGATCTACACCAATCCCAAGGGCGAGTCACAAGGCGTCAACCCTTTACTCCAGCTTGCTGCTACCCGCGGTCGCCTGATGGAGCTGCTCGCCGAGCGCCTGCATTTCAAGAACCGCGAATTCGCCGATCACGCCTTCATGGTGGGCATCATGTCCCTGATGCCCACCCTGCTCGGCGTACCGATGCAGGAAATCCTCGCGCAACTGCCGGTGGCGCAACACGTCAAGCAGGCGTTTGACGATTACACCGGCCAGCACGGCGAACTGTTGCGGCTGGTTGAAGCCACTGAACAAACCGATGTGCTGGCCACCGACGAAGCATTGCGGCAACTGACGGGCGGCAGCGCACTCAGCGCGCAGTTTGTCAGCAACTGCGTCGCTCAGGCATTGAAGTGGGCCAACAATCTCGGGCAGGAGGGGAGTTGAGTACCACCCACCAATATCATCGATTTCATCGATTGCGCAAATCATGAGCGAACCTTTCCTGAACGACGCCTTTCTCACCCGCCAGCCGATTGTTGACCAGCAAGAAGTGCTGATCGGCTACCAGCTGCAATTTCGCAGCAGCGCCAACGATGGCCGTAGCGATGCGGCCAAACTGGTCTGCGCCGCCTACGCCGAACTTGGCGTACGCAGCGCACTCGGCGACAGCCGCGCCTTCATCGGTGTCGATGCCGATTTTCTTCATCACGATGCACTCGAACTGCTGCCGACCGACGGCGTTGTCATCGAACTCTCACTCGACGCTGCGCCTGATGAGCCAACACTCACCCGTTGCCGCAGCCTGCGCGAACGCGGTTACTCGCTGGCACTGGCGAACTACAGCGGACTCGACAAGCGCAGCACGCCACTGCTATCGATGCTCGACATAATCAAGATCGACATCAGCAACTGCAGCGAGACCGAGCTCGAAAGCCTTGCCGGCGCACTGCTTCGCCTGCCGCTCAAGCTGCTCGCGCAGGGCGTCAACACCCGGGAGCAGGTGGCGTGCTGTCGCAAGGTCGGCTTTCACCTATTTCAAGGGCACTTCTTCGCCGAACCGCAAATTATCGGTGGACGTCATCTGTCGGCCAGCCAAAGCGGCCTGATCCGTTTGATCAATCTCGCCGGTCGCGATGCCGAGACCGCCGCCATCGAAGCGGCATTCAAGAGCGAGCCGGCACTGGTGCTCAACCTGCTGCGCATCGTCAACTCGGTCGGCATTGGCGGCAGCCGCTTCGGCCAGAAAATCAGCTCGCTGCGGCACGCCATCACCCTGCTCGGCCGGCGCCAGTTGCAGCGCTGGCTGCAACTGCTGCTGATGACGCCAAACGGCAACACCGCCGACCTCAGTCGCTCGCCGCTGCTGCAAGTCGCCGCACTGCGTGGGCGGATGATGGAACTGCTGGTTGAGCTGTGTTATCCGCGTGACCGCAAACTGGCCGATCAGGCTTTCATCACCGGCATCATGTCGATGATGCCAGCGGCACTCGGCTTGCCCATGACCGAGATCCTCGAACAGATCGCCCTCGAACCCGAGGTTGCGCAGGCACTCTCCTCGCACGAAGGTGCGCTGGGGCAGACGCTGGCACTGCTCGAATGTTTTGACGGCGAAGACGCAGCCGGCTGCGATGCGCTACTTGAAGAGCTGAACAACGAGGATGTCGATCGCTCGACACTGAACACCTGCCTGACCGACGCGCTACGCTGGGTTAACGGGAACAGCGAGTAAGCGCAGGGCTATTCGCTGCGCTGCGCCAGCCAGTCGCGCACCGCCAGCCCGGTACCGTAATCCCAGGCCTTGAGTTTTTCCGTTGCAATCAGCCGGTACTCGACAAGTTCTTCATTGAGTTTTATCTCACCATCAGCGACGACGTGATAGACGATCAGCACTTCATGTTTACGCGTGAAGGGATAGACGCCAATCAAGTCGGTCGACGAAGCATCGAGATCAAGCTCTTCCTTGACCTCGCGCACGACCGCTGCCGCCGGATCTTCGCCGCGTTCGAGAAAGCCGGTGATCAGCCCGAAGGCGCCTTCGGCCCACGCATGATTGCGTGCCAGAACGATAGCGCCATGATATTCAACGAGCGCCGCGACGACTGGCGCCGGGTTGTCCCACCAGACAAAACCACAGGCATCATTCGGACAGGTCTGCCGCGGCAAACCGCCGAACGACGCCGCATTGCGCAACACCAGCGGCGTTGCGCAATGCGGGCAGAATCTATAGCTTGGCGGCGACCCAGGCATTGACCGAAGCCAGCGCCGCCGGCAGATTTTCCGGCTGCGTACCGCCGGCCTGCGCCATGTCGGGCCGACCGCCACCCTTACCGCCTACCTGCTGGGCAACCATGTTAACCAATTCGCCGGCTTTGACCTTGCCGGTCAGATCGGGGGTCACGCCGGCAATCAACGTCACCTTACCGTCGACCACCGAGCCGAGCACGATTGCCGCGCTCTTCAGCTTGTCGCGCAGCTTGTCCATCGTCTCGCGCAGGGCCGTGACATCGGCGCCTTCCATGAGCGCAGCAAGCACTTTTGCACCCTTGACCTCCTGCGCCTGGCCCGAAAGATCGTCGCCCTGGCTGGCAGCAAGTTTCGATTTCAGACGCGCCAACTCCTTCTCCAGCGCACGAACGTTGTCGAGCACCTGCGCAATCTTCGCCGGCACTTCCGACACCGGCGCCTTGAAGGCGGCAGCCGCCTCGGCAAGCATCGCCTGCTGCTGCTGCACCAGCGCCAGCGCATTATCGCCAGTCACCGCTTCGACCCGCCGCACGCCTGCCGCCACGCCGCTCTCGCCGATGATCTTGAAGAGGCCGATGTCGCCGGTACGTTGAACGTGCACACCGCCGCACAATTCCTTCGACGAGCCAATGGTGAGCACGCGCACTTCGTCGCCGTACTTTTCGCCAAACAGCATCATGGCGCCAGATTTCTGCGCGTCGTCGATGCCCATCACGCGCGCTTCAGCGGCGGCGTTGGCCAGAATCTCGGCATTGACAATCGCTTCGACACGGCGGACTTCATCGGCACTCATCGGCGCGTTATGCGCGAAGTCAAAACGCGTCTTGTCCGGATCGACTTGCGAGCCCTTCTGCTGCACATGGTCACCGAGCACTTCGCGCAAGGCCTTATGCATCAGGTGCGTTGCCGAATGGTTGCGCACCGTACGCAAACGCGCCTGAATATCGACCTTGGCGGTAACGCCGTTGCCGACCGTAATCTTCCCCGTCTTGACGACGCCCTGATGGCCGAAAACGCTGGCCTGAATTTTTTGCGTATCCTCGACGGCAAAGATGCCATGCACCGACTGCAACACGCCGCAGTCGCCGACCTGGCCACCGGATTCGGCATAGAACGGTGTGTTATCAAGAACGACAACACCGAGATCGCCTTCCTTCAGTTCATTGACCGGGCTGCCATCCTTGTAGAGCGCCAGCACGTTGCCCTTGAATTCGAGCGTATCGTAGCCGTGGAAGGTCGTCGCCGGTCCTTCGTATTCGAGCGCTGCGGCCATCTTGAACTTGCCGGCAGCACGCGCCTGCTCCTTCTGGTGCGCCATCGCCGCGTCAAATGCGGCACTGTCGACAGTCACGCCGCGCTCACGGCAAATGTCTGCGGTCAGATCCAGCGGGAAGCCGAAGGTATCGTGCAACTTGAAAGCCGTCGTGCCATTGAA
>CAJAHZ010000051.1 GCA_903939665.1 uncultured Pseudomonadota bacterium
ACTGCGGAACATGCCAAGCAGGGTGTGGAGAAGATTCGCGAACGCCTCGTTATCCCGCGCCGCCATCGCCGCCCGCGCACTGTCCATCAGTTCGGCGCAATGATGCAGAAACAATCCGCTGATCTCGTCGAGCAACTGCACGTCCCCGCCAACCCGGACAAGCAAGGCGCTTCTATCAAGCACCACACGCTTATGCAATGCAAGCGATGGCGGCTCGGCCGGAATAGCGTTCAAGCGCACCATCGTTTCGCGCAGAAGCGCCGGCTGGAGCGGTTTCGTCAAATAGCCATCCATCCCCGCCTGCCGGCAATATTCATGGCGGTGCGAAACCGGGTGGGCGCTCAATGCAATGACAGGAATGTGATGGTCACTGGCGTTTTCAAGGCGCCGGATCGCCATCGTCGCCTCGGCGCCGTCCATTCCCGGCATCTGCACATCCATCAGCACGAGATCGATGTGCTCGCGTTCAAGCAAGGCGAGGGCGGCTGCAGCGGCATCGGCAAGCAGCACGCGGCACCCCTCTTTTTCAAGCACCAGCTGAGCAAGCCTTTGCGTCAGTGGATCATCGTCCACCAGCAGAATCGTCAACCCCGAACACGGCGGCGCGATGACGGGCTCCCGGGCCGGCGAGCCGCGAAAATCGATCACCGGATCGCCCACTGCCGCCTGGCGGGAAAACTGCGCCGTAAAAAAGAAGGTGCTGCCGTGGCCCGGCTCACTCTGCACCCACATTCTTCCCCCCATCATCTTCACCAAACGCGCCGAAATCGTCAGTCCTAAACCGCTCCCCCCATAGCGACGTGAAGTGGATGTTTCGGCCTGTAAAAAGGGTTCGAAAATGCTCGCCTGTTTCTCCTTGGGAATACCGATGCCGCGATCGCTGATGCTGAAACGGCAGACCACTTCGCCCTCTTCCGGCTCATGACGCTCAACGCGCATCGTCACCTCGCCATGCTCGGTGAACTTGATGGCATTGGACAGCAGATTGGTGACAATCTGGCGTAGCCGCATCGGGTCGCCGAGCAGCGCATCGGGGATCTCGGGCGCAACATCACAAGCCAGCGCAAGCCCCTTCTTCTGAGCTGCCAGCGTCTGCATATTGAGCGCATCCTGCAGGCTTTCGCGCAGGGAAAAAGGAATCTTCTCGGCATCAAGGCAGCCAGCCTCGATCCGGGCAAGATCCAGCGTGTCGTTAACCACTCGCAACAAAGAACTGCTCGAGGTCTTCATCAGACAAAGATACTCGCGCTGCTCTGCCGTCAGTTCAGTCTGCAGGGCCAGATCCAGCATCCCCATCATGACGCTGACCGGGTTGCGAATCTCGTGGCAGATAGTCGCCACGAACTCCGATTTCGCAAAATTCGCCGCCTCGGCAGCGAGTTTTTCCTGATGCAACTTTTCTTCGGCCAACTTGCGTTCGGTAATATCGTTCTCGATCACAATGAATCCGGTAATCGTCCCGCTGCCATCGACGATCGGTCGCCTCTCCACCGTCAGCCAGCGCTTTCCGCCATCTTTCCCGCAACGCTGAACTACGCGCCGACGCGCTGTTTCCGATCCAGATTCCGATCCCGCACCATCCGCACTGCCTTGCCCGGCGCTTTCGCCATCCTCACTTCTCAGCAAGTGGTCGTATCGCCCCCGGCACGCTTCCAGGCTATAACCGTAGTTCCGCGTGAAACTTTCATTGACCCACTCGATCCGGTGCTCCGCATCCTCGATGATGACGGTGTCTCGCGTATTGGCGGCAACAAGCGACAAGCGCTTTGCCTCCCGATCGAAGCGGCTCAGCGTTCGCTCAACGCTCTCGCGTCCGGCCGATATCTTGCGCAACAGCCCGTTGACCGCGGCGATGCTATTCGCATTATCATGCAGGCGGCCTCCAGAGACATCTCCGACCCCGGACAACTCACGTTCAACCCGCAAACCCTGAAACAAACTTATCTCAGCCATCGAACACCCCTACGTCGCTTTGTCGCATTACGCCGCCAGCAGTTTCTGGCGAAGTCAGCCCGAATTCTTTTTGTGTAGGGCAGGTACCAAACCCTGTACCTTCCGTATGACTGATTGTGCGTAATACGCGCTACATAGTCTGTAAGCCCGAGGCGCTTTTTACGTAAGATGCGTCGTGAATGTTGATCAGCGTTTTCTTACAGTTGAGCGCGATGCACACCACGCGCGTTTTCAAAAATGGCAATTCGCAGGCTGTCCGCATCCCGGCAGACTTGGCCTATGACCGCACCGATATGGATTTAGAGATTGTGCGCGAAGGCGATGAAATCAGGATTCGCCCTGCTCGCCGGTCGCTGTCGGGTGTGCTCACCAAGTTTGCCAGGTTCTCCCCTGGGTTCCTGACAGAGGGTCGTGGCGATCAGGAACAAGCTGAAAGGGATGCGCTGTAATGGCGCGCTACATGCTCGATACCAACATGTGCATCTGCCTGATGAAGAATCAGCCCGAAGAAGTCGCCCGGCGCTTCGCTCAGTGCTCCGTTGGCGACGTGGTTATTTCGGCCATCACGTATGCCGAGTTGGAATACGGCGTGGCGGTCTCGGCCAATCCAGAACAGGAACGCGAAAATCTGTCCGGACTGATTGAAGACATCCCGGTCGCGCCATTTGATGGCGCGACCGGAATCTCCTATGGCCCGATTCGTCGGGCAACCCGCGACACCAAGAAAGATCACCTCGACAAGCTGATCGCCGCTCACTCGGCATCACTGGGCGTAACGCTGGTAACCAACAACATGAAGGACTTTGCCAAATACCCGGGCGTAAGCACCGAGAACTGGCTCGAACCCTTGCTGGAAGCAGCGCCCGGAAAGCCGCACAACCCCTGATAGCTGGTCCGCGGCTTATTGACCGAACTCAGCCCAGCTTGTGTTGAAGCACGTAGCGTGTCAGTTCGGCGTTCGACTCCTGGTCGAGTTTCTCCAGAATGCGCGCGCGGTAGGTGCTGACTGTTTTCACGCTCAAATGCAGTTGCTTGCCGATGTTGGTGAGCGAGACGCCTTTGCTGAGCAACAGCAAGACCTCCATCTCGCGCCATGACAAGGCGTCATGAGGCAACTGCTGGTTGGTGAGGAGGCTTCCCGACAGCAGTTTCTCCGCCAGAAAAGAACTCACGTAGCGAGCGCCGCTCGCTACGGTCCGAATCGCCGTCAGGATGTCCTCGGGCGAACTATCCTTCGAAAGAAAGCCGGAAGCGCCGCCAGCAAGCGCCGGGACGGCGAAGTCGTCCTCCGCAAGCATGCTGAAAATCAGCACCGGCAGGTTGGGCTTCTTGCGCCGGATTCTTTTGAGCACCTCCAGACCGTTGATGTCCGGCAAGGTGAGATCGAGCACGACGACATCGAACTTGTCCCGCAGCGCCAGCGCCAGCCCGTCCTGGCCATTGGCTGCCTCCGCCGTCACCTCAAGATCATTGGTGCCTGCCAGAAACTGCCGTATGCCGCTACGCACGACAGAGTGATCGTCGACAATGAGTATGCTGATCATGAAAGCAGATCCTCTTCCATCCCTTTCCCGCGTAACTTGATGGGCACCTGCAGCGTCATGCACGTGCCGCCGGCAGGCCGATTGTCGAGCAATAGACGCCCGCCAAGATAACCGGCGCGCTCCTGCATGCCAATCAGGCCGTAGGAACCGTTCCGGCTCCGGGCATCAGCCGGCAAGCCCACACCGTCGTCATTGACGATGAAAATCAGATCGCGTTTGGTCTGCCGTCCGAGAATACTCACCTTGCTGGCGTTGGCGTGTTTGGCGATGTTGGTCAATGCCTCCTGAACAATACGGAAGATAGCCGTACCACGCTCTGCCGGCAGCTTGATGTAGTCCGCTACCTGAACCTCCGTTTCAATCCCGGTCATACGCGAGAACTCTTTGGCGTGCCACTTGATCGCCGCCACCAGCCCGAGTGTATCCAGCATGCTTGGCCGCAAGCGGGCGGTTACGCGCTTGACGCTCTGCAAAGCCATGTCGGCCAGCTCGATCAAGCCGCTGAACTTGTCGTTCAACGACTCTGGCAAATCCGCGTTGCTTTTGCTGGTGGCCAGACCGAGCTTGAGCATGGTCAGCGTTGCGCCCAGTTGATCGTGCACTTCGCGTGCAATTTCCTTGCTGTGCTCTTCGTTGGCCAGCTCGACGTTTCTCAGCATGATCTTGTAGTTCCGGGCTGCCCGGCTGACCTCCTCGGCGGCCAGCTTGCGCTCAGTGATGTCTTCATGGGAGATGATCAGACGCAACGAAGCGCTGCCCTTGAAACGCTCGATGCGCACCTGGAACCAGTGGACTTCCGACGCCTGCAAGCAAGTATATTCAAGAGAAAAATCCTGCTGCTTGCCGGCCAATAGTGCCGTGACAGCGACATCCATTTTTTTCCGGGACTGGCACTGTGACAGATTCTCTTTGCACCCGGAAAGACACGGCGAATAATTAGGGGGATCCCGCACAATACTGCCGCCCCCTTGGGCCAGCAGATCCTGCCAGACCTCGTTGGCAAAAATGATCTGCCCGCCTTCGTCGATCACCGCCACGGCGGAAGATAACGCATCGAGCGTCGTGCGAATGAAGCGCTCCGATTCATTCAATTGTTCAACGCGCTCCCGCAGCTCCGAGCTTCGCTCGGCAACCTGTTCTTCGAGCGAATCGTTCAATGTCCGCAAGGCCGTTTCCGCCCGGACGCGCGCGCTGATGTCGGTCAGACTCCCGACCATGCGAACGGCGACCGCATCGGCCAAAATAAAGCCGCGGTCAGCCACATGCAGCCAGTGCCCATCCTTGTGGCGCATGCGATACGCCATTTTATACCGGCCCGTCGGCGTCTTCACGGCGGACAGGAGTTCCGCCTTGAGCAGTTGACGATCATCCGGATGCACGCGATCGTCCCACCAGTCGCGAACCGACACCCCCGTTGGGAAAATTTCGCCGAGCAGATGGATAAGACGGTGCGAAAAATACACTTGATCGCCAATCATGTTCCAGTCATACACGACGCCGGAAATCGCCCGCATCGCCATACGAAAGCGCGACTCGCTGTCGGCCAGCCGTGCTTCGGCATGCTTGCGCTCGGAGATGTCCCTGACCACCGCCCACATTCCCTGCACCCGGCCTTCCTGGTCCCGGAAGAGAACCGTTTTCAACTCCACCGGGAAAATCGTTCCATCCTTGTGGATGTATTCCTTTTCATAAACGCCGGACTCTCCCTCAGACAAGACCTGCTCGGCAACGATCTGCGCCTCGATGGCATGCCATTTGTCCGGTGTCAGATCGGCATAGGATTTTTCCTTCAGCTCCTTCTCCGAATAACCCAGCATGGCCTGATACGGCTTGTTGGACAAGATCAGGCGACCGGACATATCCGTCAACGCAAAAGCGTCGCGCATGCTTTCATAGAGTGCGCGATATTGACTCTCGTTATCCCGGGCATTGCGCTCGATCGATGAAATTTCGCCGAGGTCCAGCATCGACACGCGAATGACAGGATCTTCGCCATCACGGCGTACGGAAAGGCAATCCAGCCGGGCAAAGAACCGGCTGCCACCCGTGCGCTGAAAACCTATTTCAACCCCCGTTTGCCGGTTTTCCTTCTCCATGCTCTTCAACAGAAAGTACCAGCGCTCCTTGTATTCCGCATCGACGTAGCGAAAAAGCGGCTGCCCGACGAGCCGCGCGCGCTCCTTGTCGAACAAGCCGGCAGCGGTGAGATTGGCGGAGACGATCTGCCCTTTGCCGGTCAGCGTAAGATAGCCAACCGGGGCAAAGTCGTAGAGATCAAGATAAAGGTTGCGGGATGTCTCCAGATCGATTGTCGTCTGCCGCAAGGCCTCGTTTTGCATCTCCAGTTCAATCGCATTAACGTCATACTCATGCCGAAGCTTATCCACGGCCAATGCGGGCATCGGGCTGCCATCGCGGACAAGCTGCGCCTCGGCGGCGGCTCGCAGTTGTTTGGTGCCGGGGCGTTTTTCCCCAATCGTTTTTTTGTTCATGGCTTCCCCCGCGCGCCGTCTTGGTCCGTCTTGTCCAAGTGAGCCGCGTCAATCAATTTATTTTGCGTAAAGGGCAGACTACGCCCAATCCGGTTTTTCCGGCAATCTACATCGGCATTATTTGACCGAGGCTTGTTCAGCGACATTTTCAATCGCCAGCAGGATGAATTTCGGTTCGCCAATTTTGGCCGGGATGCTGCGGGCGTTCAGTCGCATCTTGCGTTTGCCGATGCCCGGGAAGTCCTGCTCGACTAGATAGTCGTCGAACACACGCTTTTGCGGCAGGATGTTTTCAAGCAGATTGCGCAGCCCTGAAATATCCCATTGTCGATTGCCCAACTCGTAGAGCAGTCGCCCCAACGTTTCTTCGTGCGTCACCGCAAACTCGGCGTAAAACGAGCGGCTGGCAAAAATCACTTTTAAATGTCCATCGAGGACGACAAGCGGCTCACGCACGGTATCAACGATGCTTTCGGCCATCTCTAGTGCCAGCTGCCTCTCGGCCTCGGCGGCAACCCGCAGGGTGATATCGGTAAACGTGACAACGACGCCATCAATCTGCTCATCAAACGTACGATAGGGCTGGATGCGCACCTGATAGCTGACCCCCTTGGCCGTGCGTACTTCACTCTCATACGGTCGCAAGGTATCAAGCACCTGCTGGGCACGCGCCAGCAGGTCTTCCCCGTCAATCCGGGAGCGCAAATCAGCCAGCGACCGGCCCACATCGGAAACAACGAGGCCATAGACGCGCTGTGCTTCACGCGTGAAACGCCGTATGTGAAACTCCCTGTCCAGAAATATCGTTCCGGCGCTGACGTTGTCGAGAAGATTTTTCATGTCGCTTTGCACGCTGGTCAATTGCGCGATCGTCGAATGCAGTTCGGCATTGACCGTGATCAGTTCTTCGTTCAGCGAATAAAGCTCTTCGCGTGAGGTTTCCAGTTCTTCATTGGATGACTGAAGTTCTTCGTTAGTCGACTGCAACTCCTCATTGATCGATATCAGCTCTTCGTTGCTTGACTGCTGCGCCTCGATGGTGGCCTGCAAGGTCTGGCGGTGGTAGGCGAGTTCGCGCTCCAGTTCCTCGGCGCGCTGGCGTTCATGCAATTGCGCCTCTGACAGGACGCCATCCTTTTCACCGCGCTCCGTTGGCGGCTCGGGAAGATCCTCAAAACTCATCAGCAACATGCTCTCGCCGGCAGCACGCCCGGGTAGTTTGCGCAGACTGAAACGTACCGTCGAAAGCTTGCCATCCCGTTTCACCGCCACGTCACGCGTTTGCGGCGAGGCATTGTCCGCTACCGCATTGAGAATGGCGTGGCGCAACACGGCTTGCAGATCCGGTTTGACCATTGGAACGATATTGAGCGTCGCCTCGCCGGGCGGCGGCGACAGATAGCGACCGGTATCGCCGTAGACGTAAAGGATGTTGCCTTGTGCATCGGTAAGCACCGAAGCGGGCGCGTACGACTGCAGCAGAACACGATGCGTCAGGTCGGCATAATTGAATGCCCTGGCCGGAGGCGCAATCGGCGCGTCAGTTGGTTTGCCGCGAGGAAGCGCCGGCAAATCAAGGGGCGACATGGTACGCGACGGCTTGTCACTCGGCGCCGAACGAAATAGCTTCCATTGGCGGCTGATTGGCAAAAACAGTTCTGCGTCGCTGCTAATGCTTTCCGAAACGGAGAGAAGAAGCAGCCCTTCTGGCTTGAGGGCATAGTGAAAATTGCGTATCAGTTGTTGTTGCAGCGCCAGTTCGAGATAGATCAGGAGGTTGCGACAACTGAGCAGATCGAGCCGGGTGAAAGGCGGGTCCTTGATCACGCTGTGCACCGCGAAGATGATCATTTCGCGGATTTCTTTGTTAACGTGGTAACCGGCGTCATCCTGCGAAAAGAATCGATGCAGGCGTTCGGGCGTGAGATCCTGCGCAATATTGAGAGGAAAGCAGCCAATCCGAGCACTGGTGATTACATCCTCGTCAAGATCCGTCGCGTAAATCTGCACCTTGAAATTCTGCCGGGTTTCGTCGGCCAGTTCGCGCAGCAGGATGGCGATCGAATAGGCCTCTTCGCCAGTGGCGCAACCAACAACCCAGACACGAAATACATAGCCCGGCGGCGTGGTTGCCCGCAAGCTGGCGAAAAGTTCCTGCTTGAGCACCGCAAATGCTTCCGGATCGCGGAAGAAGCTGGTGACGTTGATCAGCAGTTCCTTGAAGAGTCGCGTCACCTCGGCCGGATGCTCTTCAAGATAACTCGCATAGCTTGCGATGTCGTCAATCTGATGCTGCACCATGCGGCGCTCGATGCGACGGGCGACGGTGCTCTTCTTGTATTGTGAAAAATCGTGCCCGGTAGCGCCACGCAGCAGAAGCAGTATCCGGTCGAATCCGCTTCCGATGATGGATGGCGCCTGTGCAGGCAACGTAGATCGCACCGCTTGCCGTTTGCCGATCTCGAGCAGCAGCCGCGGCATCTCCTCCACCGCCAGGATGTGCGTCGCATAACCGGCGTGGATCGCACTTTGCGGCATGCCGTCATATTTTGCCGTGTCGGGTTCCTGCACCAGACAGATACCTCCGGCGCCCTGGATAGCGCGCAAACCGAGGGTTCCGTCGCTGCCCGTACCGGAGAGAATGATGCCGATGGCCATTTCTGCCCGCTCGTCGGCCAGCGAACGAAAGAAGAAATCGATCGGCATACGCTGGCCACGCGGCTGATCAGGCACGCTCAAGTGCAGTTGCCCCTGAAAAATTGCCATGTCGCGATTCGGCGGAACAATATACACATGATCCGGCTGTACCGTGACTCGATCCGTCGCTTCGCTCACTTTCAGCGTCGTGGCGCGCTGCAGAATTTCACTCAGAATGCTGGCGTGATTGGGGTCAAGATGCGGCACCAACACGAAAGCGATGCCGCTATGGGGCGCAAGGTGGCGAAAAAAACTCTCGAAAGCCTCCAGCCCGCCAGCCGAGGCGCCAATGCCCGCGACGGGAAAGACGGCAGTGCGGGAAACGGTTGCCGGCCTGACCGGAAGAGACGGTTCGCTGGACGGTGCCGAGGCTGGTTTTGTGGTCTTCTTGGCGGCCATTGGACGTTTTTTCACGATGATGCGACGCTTGCAAGACGATCCGGGAGGATGCGCTGGCTACTTCGGGCCAGATAGCAAAATATGTTTCCTGCGCACATCGTCGCAAAAACGAGCCTCGAACTTGTGGTGACTCGAGAAATCAAGCATCGACAGGAGCCTCATCCGAGCTTGTGCAACAATACGTAGCGGGTCAATTCGGCATTGGACCGCACGTTGAGTTTTTCGAGTATCCGCCCCCGGTAAGTGCCGATGGTTTTCACGCTGAGGTGCAAAAGTTCACCGATCTTCGTCAAGGAGATGCCATTGCTTAAATGCAGCAAAACCTCCATCTCGCGCCGCGACAACTTTTCATGGGGAGAGCGTTTGACCGGGGAAACAGCGCCCGTGAGCAATCGTTCCGCCAAAGCCGGGCTCACGTAGCGAGACCCATTGGCCGCCGCATTGATCGCGGTCAATATTTCGCCGGGTGGCCCCGCCTTGTTAAGGTAACCGGACGCCCCGGCATCAATTGCATGGACAGCAAAATCGTCTTCCGGGTACATGCTGAACATCAGCACGGCAACATCGGGACGCTCGAACTTGATCCGCTTGAGGAGTTCGAGCCCATCGACGTCGGGTAGCGAGACATCGAGCAAGACGACGTTCAGAAATTGGTTGCGCACGATGGAGAGCGCTTCCGCGCCAGTGGCCGCCTCGCCGACGACTTCAAGCCCCTCTTTCGCCGCAAGAAACTCCCGAATACCGCTACGAACCACTGCGTGATCGTCAACTACGAGTATTTTCGTCATTTTCTTTTGCCGGTTGCGTACAGTAAAAAACGTGCCGCCACTCGCCATCCAAAAAAAGCAAACGCCTGCTGTTAGCAGCAGACGATACGCCGGAAGGAAAAATATCGAACGGGGCCTATCAACAATTCACAGTACGCCCCCCTTGATGACGCAACAATGCGTTCGTCATCTAACAAGGAGAAATGCTGTCGCATGGAAAGGTATTTCCAGGCACCGTCGATATTATGTATTTGGAATCAACTCGCCCAACAAATGCGCGAATCAAATTATTATGGGATGTATTCTGGCGCGATTGCGCGTGAAAATCTGCCAGCCAATCACTTTTTCAATGTCAGAAAAGACGCCATTCTCTGTAAGAGTTTTCTTACAAACAGGATTGTTTTTGGAAATTTGTTGTAATTGATGCAAAGAAAATTTCAAAAGTGTCTGAAGAACACAACAGATTGTTAAAATCCCTTATCCATTCTGTTTGCATTGAATGCAGACTACATCAAACAATGCATAATTGTTGCCACAATCCGTTTTGTTGAAGTTCGGAGCCGGCTTTACGCTGTTATGTTTCGACGTTTTTGGGGCTGTTCATCAATCACATGCAAATATATTCCGTTACACGTCGCGTCGCGAAAGATGGATTCAAGCCAGCGCTGATCATGTTCCTCGCTTGCCTGGCTTCCGGATCTAGCCACGCCGATTCGGACGACGCCATTAATTTTGCTGTCGGTGCCAACTTGCGCCACGAAGACAACCTGTTTCGCTTGCCCTCCGGTAGTCCTCCGCCCAATCCAGGAAGCGGCAACTCGGCGTCAAAGTCGGATTTGCTGTCCACCGTCTATGCCGGCATTCGCGTCGATAAAGCCTATGGTCTGCAACGCTTTCAGCTTGATGTCACCGCAACGCAGTACCGTTACCGCGACAATGACTATCTGAATTTTTCGGCAGTGGATTATCGGGGCGCGTGGTTATGGTCGGTATCGCCACGCCTGACCGGAACCGTGTCTGCTGATAAAACGTCTGAGCTGACCAGCTACGCCAATCTGGAAAACACGACGATCCGCAACAAGCGGACCATCGAGAATCAACGCGTCACCGCTGACTGGCTGGTCGATGGCGGTTGGCATATGGTCGGTGGCGTATGGCATCAGCGCTCGGTCGGGAAAAATTCCGCGACGACCGCGACGGGTGATTTCGATCAGGACACGGCCGAAGCCGGCGTCAGGTATGTGGCGGCCAACAACAATTCGATTGCCGCAGTGCATCGCGAGTCACGCGGCGACTACCTCGGGCGTTCGCTGGATACGGCTAATGTCCTGGATACCGGTTATAAGCAGAGCGAAAATGAGCTTCGCGGGCTCATGCAGGTGACCGGCAATTCATTTCTCGACGCCCGTCTTGGATGGGTCGACCGCAACCACGATAACTTTTCACAACGTGATTTTTCCGGCGCCGTTGGGGCTCTCAGCTATCGCTGGACACCGACCGGAAAATTGCGATTTACGCTGCTTGCCGGGCGTGATCTGGTGGCCTATCAAGAATCGGCCGACAGTTATTATGTGTCGAACTATGCCGGCATGATGCCGGAATGGCTGCTTACAGACAAAACAACCATCCGCCTGAAGCTCGATGTTGCCCAAAATACCTATCACGGCGCAGTCGTTCCGGTGACTTCCATGCGCGACGATACGGTGCGTACTGCGCAGCTCGGTGTTAACTGGCGTCCCGCACGCACGATCAACGTCGATGGTTATCTGACGCATGAGCAACGGTCGAGCAATCAGACGGGGCTGGATTATCGCGCCAATGTCGCCAGCGTCACCGCGGCATTGCTGTTTTAACAATTCGCCTGCCTACATAAACGGCACATTGCTACCTTGACCATGCTACTTAGCCAGACTAGACTAAGCAACATGGTCAAGAGGAGAAAGCCATGCAATCCGTCAATATGCTACAAGCGAAATCCTCACTGTCTCGCTTGGTAGAAGCAATCGAACAAGGACACGAACGTGAAATTGTAATCGCCCGCAATGGACGCCCGGCTGCCAGACTGGTACCGATTGATCTGGCACCGTCCGGAAAACGCCTTGGCGTGGCAGAGGGCTTGTTCGAGGTACCTGACAGCATCGACGAGCACAACGATGAAGTGGCTGGTTTGTTCATCGGCGGCGAGCAGCCTTGAACCTGCTACTCGACACCCATGTCGCGCTGTGGGCAATCACGAACAATCCAAAGCTGTCGCAAAGAGCGCGAGACTTGATTACATCGCCAAAAACAACCGTCTGGGTCAGTACGGCGAATATCTGGGAAATTGCGATCAAACACTCACTAGGGCGCGGTGATATGCCGGTTTCTGGTCGTGACGCAGCGCGCTATTTTCAGGAATCAGGTTACCGGCTTCTGCCGATCGAGGCAGAACACGCGGTTGCCGTTGAAGAACTGCCGATGCACCATCAAGACCCTTTCGACCGCATTCTCGTAGCCCAGGCGCTCGTCGAACCGATGCGACTAATAACGCATGACCCGCTGGTAGCGCGTTACAGCGACACCATCATCAAAATTTAAAGCGATCGCGCTCTGCCAGCCGGAAAATTGGGCAGCCCGTTAACAACGTCAACCCGCGCGGTGCCTAGCCATTAATTTTTCTGCCCGACTGGGCTCCCATAAACGGTTACCTTTGCGGCATCCCATAGAAGGTAACCTCAAAACGGGTTTTATCGTTCAGCGCACTATCTTGACGCTATCTCAACGAGCAACTCGGTCGCTCGGCAGTTAGCTGCACGCTGCGCAACATCCCATAAACGGCAACCTCAAGAACATCCCATAAACGGTTACCTGAATCAGGTTTTCCATTAAATTCCGGCACTTTCCCATAGCTAGTTACCACAGTCCCATATACACAAACCTGACATCCCACAGGAAGTAACCCGCGTCCCATATCCAATAACCTGACGTCCCATAAACGGCAACGAATTTCCCATATAAGGCAACCTTCCCGCGCTATAACCCTTGCAGAATATAGCGTTCGGCACCCTTAAAGTAATTAAAGGTTTTAAGGTGTTCTGTATTAAATTCACAACGCAAATGTGTGTTCTGTATTTAAAACAAAACCCAAAAATAATTGCACACGCATAGATATCTTAGGTTACCATCCACTTAGTGTTGGAGTAACCTATGGTCAAGCAAAAAACATCAGGCGGAACATTATTGCCCGGCGGGCAGATATCGCTATTTGCTGTCCGGGAAACTCCCGATCCTTTTAGAAAAGCCGTTCAGGTTCTTCATAGCAAACCCAAATCTCCACTCAGTCTTTTGCAGAGAAAGCTGGGAAATGCCTGGTTGAAAAACGCCATTGAAAATCAACCGGACAAAGACGGTTGGTGGCAACTTGGCATCAAGGCCCTGGCGACTGATATCGGTTTTGATTCCAATAATCGACAGTATCTAAAGGAATCCGCGGAAGCATTGATGAGCATCGTTTTCGACTGGGATGTGATCGCGCCAGCGGATAAAAAAGTGAAGTGGAAAGCCTCGGTACTTTTCCCTGAAGTCGAGGTGCTTAGCGATGCGGTTCGCTACCAGTTCAGCTCACAGATGCGTGAGTTGATGATCAATCCGGAAATTTATGCGCTGATTGACATGAATATCGTGCGTAAATTCAGACGTGCGGCTTCGCTGGGGATATGGGAATTCTGTGTTCGATTTGAGCGGATAGAACGAACGTCAGAAGTCCCGTGGGAAAAATTCCGGGACATGATTTTGGGCGAGTCTGCAGACAACAAAACTTATCAGGAATATAAATTTTTCAAATCAAAGGTGTTGAATCCGGGTATTGCCGAAATCAACGCAGAGAGTAATCACACGATCACCCTGATTGAATCAAAGATCGGGAAACGTGTCTCGGTAATCAGCTTCTCCGTCGTCAGAAAAGTGGCGCCCGAGCCAGTCGTTGAAGATGATCGCTTAGCTGAGATTATTGCCGAGCTCGTTAAATTTGGCGTACCCCAATCAGAAGCCCGGAAAATTTCCAAATCAAATACTTTTGACGTAATCAAAGGGGCGCTTGACTACACAAAGCGTCGCATCGCAGATAAAAAATCCTCGAAAATTGAAAATCCTGCAGCCTATTTTCGAAATGCCCTGACCAACCATTACGCGCCGTCCGACGAAACACCGCAGCAAACCGCAAAACCCCGGGGATCGTCGGAAAAATCGCTCGACATCAAGACGGCTTATGCCAGTCATCAACTTGCCGAGGCGGAACATTATTTTGCGGAGCTTGATCCAGATGATCAGGCGAGCATCATCGAGCATTACAACCTCCAGCAAACGTCCGTAACGCTTCAATTAAAAAAGAAGACAAGTAAAGTGGCACAAGTCGGATTTTTTCAGTGGCTGGCCAAATCCACTTGGGGAGATCCAAGTGCCGAGGAGTTGCTGGAGTTTGCGCAGGGAATGCTGGTAGGCCAGGGCAAAAATTAGCGGTTGTTGCAAAATTTCGAGGTTGATGACACAATCGCCGCCAACCTCGAAATTTTGGATGAGCTCTAATGGCAGAAAGTACCCTGGATCCGCATGCGCAACGTTTTTCGTTGAGTGCGCTAGTCGAACTGGCGGATTCCGCCAACAACATCCTTGATGGTCTTCGTTCGAAGATGCTTGAGCCACATCCCCGCAAGCGATCTCCCGTCTATACGGGGGCTCAGGTTGCAGCACTCTGTGGCATCGACCCGAAACAGATTCCTTATCTTTCGAAACGCGATGACTTGCCTTCCGGTTCGCACGAAGGGAACGGAAAACGGCGTACCTTTTCTCTGGTCGAAACCCGTGAATGGGTCGCCAAGCTTTCAAAGATTCCGAAGCGCCCGGAGAACTCCCGTGGCGCAACGATCGCCGTGGTCAATTTCAAAGGCGGTTCGACTAAAACAACAACCGCTTTTAATCTTGCACAGGGATTGACGTTACGGGGCCGCAAGGTGCTCCTGATCGATCTGGACCCACAAGGGTCTGCAACAACGTTGACCGGTATGCTGCCGGCAGCCGAGGTCATGGAAGAGCACACGGTCGGCCCGGTTACCTATCCGCCGCTCAGCGAAGCGCCCAAGGATGTTCGCTACGCTGTGCAGAAGACCTATTGGGACGGGCTCGATATCATCCCGGCGGCCCCCCATTTGTTTAACGCGGAAATTTTCCTGCCGATCCATTCCCGAGATCCGGATATCAAATGGTGGGACATTCTGAACAAGGCCATCGACCCGCTGCGCGATGAGTACGATGTAATCATTTTCGATACGGCACCGGCATTGTCTTATCTTGCGGTGAATGCGGTGATTGCGTCCGATGGTTTGCTGATGCCAATTCCGCCGGACAACCTTGACTATGCCTCTTCCGTCGCTTTCTGGAATTTGTTGTCGGAGACACTGACAGCACTCAAGCGCAGTCGTGGATACGATAAGGATTTCGCTTTTATGCGGGTACTGCTGTCACGTGTCGATTCAACGTCATTCGCTTCGTCTATCGTCAAGGACTGGATCATCCGTACTTACGGGCCGTACGTTCTCACTGTTGAAATTCCACGAAGTCAGGTGACTTCAGTTGGCGCGGTGCAGTTTGGCACCGTGTATGACATTTCTCGCTACGAAGGTGCGGCAAAGACCTACGCCAAGATTCGCGATGCCTACGATCTCTTTGTTGAAATGATGGATCAGTCCGTGATGTCGACGGTTTGGAATGCGGGGAGGACAGCATGAGCCTCAAGGATCTGAAATCAAAAAGCGATGCGGCATTGGCGCACATTGTCGATCCAAGTAAATCAGCCGAGCCTCGCTTCACACGGCCAACAACGGCGCCTGGCGCGACCGCGTTGATGCAACCGACGATTGATGCACTTAATGATAGAGCCAAATCAGCCGAAGCCAAGGTCGCCGAGTATGAGCAGAAATTAACTCATCTGCCGACCGATCTGCCGCTGGAAATGCTGATTGAAGTGGAGTCGAGAAAGCGCAAGCTGACCCCCGAGCAATTCGAGGAACTCAAATCCAATCTGTCCACCAATCCGCTGATTCATCCGATTGCCGTCAAACGGCTGGCAAGCGGACTCTTTGAAATCATTTCCGGCCATAACCGTTTTGCCGCTTTTCGCGCACTTGGCCGTTCGACGATCCCGGTTGTCGTGCTGGATATCGAAGATACGATCGTCGATCGTTCGGCGTTTTACGCCAACCTGCTGCAACCTTCTCTGCCGGATTACGAAAAGTTTCTCGGTTTCTGCCGGGAGCGTGACCGGACCGGGCAGACACAAAAGCAAATGGCGAAAGATGCTGGGGTTCCGGAGTCGATGGTTTCGATGCTCTTTTCCTTCGATCAGTTGCCAGTCAAGGCGCTTGATTTGATCGAGGAACGACCGGAGGTGATCGGTATGAGTTGCGCATCCGAGTTGGCAAAATTGTCGCGAGACGGAAAGTCGGATCAGGTTGTTGAGGCGGTTTTGCTGCTTGTTGAGGGAAAGCTGACGCAAAAAGAAGCGGTAAGATTTGCGGCAAAAAACAACATTGTTATTCAGCGAAACAGCGAAACGTCGATTCCGGTAAAGATTCGTGTTGGCCGACTGGAGTTTTGTCAGTACGTGGCACGCGGCAAGACCTTACGGATTGATTTCAAGAACGAAGAACACCGACTGGAAGCTGAAGAGGCGCTTGGCAAGCTATTACAAGACTTGGCGAATCAATCGAGAGTCGATTCAAAGTTTGAATCATAAATAAAACAGCTACTTGGGATTTTCTGAACATGTGAACGGGGCCTTAATGGCCCCGTTTCTACTGGAATTTCTCCCTCCGTTCGTTCAGGTAACTGTTTATGGGAGTTCCAGCGCCTGACGGATGTCCTCTTTTGACTGGCGTGGACGCGTTGCGTGGTTTGTACTTTCGGGCGGCTAGCAGATTTGCTGGCGAGGTTTCTGTTTTTTGTCAGCTATCAAGTACTTGCGTCTGTTTTTCTCGTTTACGGCGGTGCGATTCATTTTTCGTTCCCATGCCGGGGGGCGGCAAAACACCTGACCAATCCTTTATGTCTCCCATAAAAGGTAACCAATAAAAGAGCCATTTCGATGGGGAACGAAGTCTGGTGCGTATTCAGGTAGCTATTTATGGGACGCGCTGTTCTCGATTTGCCGAGGCAAAAATTTGGGGGAAACGCCGGTTCAGTTCTTCTTGCGCGCGGAATTGCTTAGCGCGTGAAGCTTGCCAAGTTCTTCAATCGAACGCCGCTTCTCCGCCTGCACATAGATCGTCGTGGTGTTTAATGAGGCGTGGCCCAGTGCGCGCTGCAATACGTCGAGTGGAACTTCATTGGCTGCTGCAATCGTCCCGAACGTGTGCCGGAAGGCATGTGCTCCGGATCGCCGCAGAATTTTCCGCTCCTCAAAATCAAGATCAACCGACTCGTCGTCCGCGATACGAACCAGCGAGGCCGAGACCAGTTGCCCGAGTCCGTCCGGCGTAAATCCGGCTTCCGATGGTTGGCCTTCCGCATTGGTGTGTTTCTTTCTGGACGCCGCGGTTGGTGGAATGGCAATCGGGGAAATCAGCGGGATCGCTACCATGCCAAAATCGAATGTCAGTGACCGATCCTGCCAATGCGATCGCAATGCGTCGATAGCGCGTTCCGGAAGAAAAACGGTGCGATGTTTGTTGCGCTTTCCGAGTACGTCGAGCTCCCAAAGACCGGGGGCTTCACTCAATGGCTTCAGTTTGTTTCTTGATGCCGTGGCGGCTTCCTCGCGACGAAGCCCCGCATCGCCGAGTAGAAGGAGGATGGCACGCAGCAGCCGATACTGGGCGGCCATGGAAATTTTAGCCGTCCAGCCGCGCATCCGGTAACGCTCGCGCAGGATGTCGTCGGGCGTGCTGCAAAGTTGGTCGAGCACGCCATCGGTCTGCGCGAGCTTTTGCCAGAGTGCTTCGGGTAAGGCTTTGTCGATTTGCATCACATGAACGGCCTGTTCCACGCGCGGATCGGCCACCGTCATCCACGGATTACCGGAGAGGTAACGGACATCGACAAGCCAGGTGAAGAAACTGCGAACCGCCTGTATCGCATATCGTTGGGATGGCAGTGACGGAATGCCGGCAAACGGTCGCCATCTTTCGGTAAGGCGAGGAGCGCGGTGACCAATCCATTGTGGATCCGGTTCGGCTAAAAAATCTTTGTACGCTTCGCAATCCTCAAAAAGGATGCTCGACATCGCCTTGCGTCGCTTGTAAATGGACCACAGCAAAAAACGTTCGAGTTCCTTCTGATAGGCCCGGAATGTTTTCGGTTGTGCGCGGAATTTGTAGAGATAAGCGTCCACCGCCTGCAGATCGTTGTTGGCCGAAATTAGGCAAAGGTGTTTGTTGCGGTTGATTCCCTGTGCGCCGGATAACTGTTCGGGAAGTCCTATTCGTTCCAACGGGACGAGTATTGGCTCATTGGGGTCCAGCACAATGATGTCACTTCGGGCCATCGGGGCAGGGAGCAACGCAGCGACGTTGAGTAGCTGGGCAATCGACGGGTATTTCTGCAGCCAGCGCACGATCGCCGCTGCCTTGCCTTGACCGATCCGTGGCAGCGGTTTCCACCAGCCAATGCCACGGGCGTTGATGAGATCGATGAGTTCCCCGATGGTGTGGACGTTTTCATCCTTGAGAATTCCGGAAATACGGGGCCGGAACCACATCGAAAGCGGATCGTGCTTTTTCGGGAGAGAGGTATCTTCATCGGCCGCATGAACCAGGTAATCGATCGCGGTTCGGGAAAACCTGCCCGATCGACGAGCATCGCGTAGGGCGTCGGCCAGGTGCGGGTTGGTATCGCATGCACGTTGAACGAGCTGGTCGCGCATGATGTCGAGACGATTTCGCAGATCGCTGGCATGCGCAATACCCAGCCGATC
>CAJAHZ010000052.1 GCA_903939665.1 uncultured Pseudomonadota bacterium
CCGCAATGCAGCAGCTTCTACAGGCCAGAAGCCCAATGGATTTGGGTTTTCCTGCGGCTTCGTGGTAAAAGCCAGATTCCAGAAATCATCTTGCAAAGCCGGCCACTCATGAGCGCCATCCTCTACGCCCTCGGCGCCAACGCCGGCATCGCTGTCAGCAAAGGCGTTGCTGCTGCCTTTACCGGCTCATCGGCAATGCTCGCCGAAGCCGTGCACAGCAGCGCCGATTGTGTCAACCAGTTGCTCCTGCTACTCGGACTGAAGCAAGCGAAACGCGAACCGACGCCCGACCACCCGCTCGGTTTTGGCAAGGCGACTTACTTCTGGTCGTTCATGGTCGCGATCCTGCTTTTCTCAATGGGCGGCGCCTTCTCGATCTACGAAGGGGTGCACAAGCTGTCACATCCGGCACCGCTGGAAAACCCGTGGGTAGCCATCGGCGTTCTCGCTTTTGGTTTCGTTCTTGAGGCATGGTCGCTGCGTGGCTGCATCCGCGAGATACGCGAAAGGGTCGGCGACATGCCGCTGTGGCGCTATTTCCGAGAAAGCCGCGAGTCGGAACTGATCGTCGTCATGGGTGAAGACATCGCCGCATTGGCCGGGCTAGGCTTGGCGCTAGGCGCGATCACGCTGAGCATGATCACCGGCAATCCGGCCTTCGATGCCTGGGGCAGTGTCGCCGTCGGCACGCTGCTGATCGTCATCGCGATCGCCATAGCCATCGAGATCCACGCGCTGCTGATCGGGCAAAGTGCCGCGCCCGAGGAGCGTATTGCCATCGAAAACTGGCTCACTGCCCGCCCGGAAATCGCGCAACTCTACAACGCAATTACGTTCCAGATGGGCAGCTATCTTTTTGTTGCGGTGAAAGCGCGCATGCGTGAAGCGGAGAGCGCCTCCCGGCTGATCGGGGAGATCAACGTCGTTCAGGATGCCTTGAAGGAAAGCTTCCCGAACGTGCGCTGGGTGTTTTTCGAGCCGGATGTAAAAGAGGACTGCGCCGTTTAATGCACCCGCTTCACAATCGCGCCGAGCTTGGTCAGCTTTTCTTCGATTCGCTCATAGCCACGGTCGAGATGGTAGATACGTTCGATCAGCGTCTCTCCCTGCGCGACCAGCCCTGCGATCACCAGACTGGCTGAGGCGCGCAGATCGGTGGCCATGACCGTGGCGCCTTCGAGGTGCGGCACGCCGGTAACCATCGCATTGCTGGCGTCGATTTTTATATCGGCACCCAACCGGATCAGCTCGACCGCATGCATGAAACGGTTCTCAAAGATCGTTTCGCGAATCACTGCCGAACCTTCGGCCACACAGTTGATCGCCATAAACTGCGCCTGCATGTCGGTCGGGAATGCCGGGTAGGGCGCGGTACGGATGCTGACAGCCTTGAGCTTCTGTGGTGCCTTGAGAATGATCGAGTCGCGATCGGTGACAATATCGCAACCGGCATCGAGCAACTTATCGACCACCGCATCGAGGCAAGCCGCCGACGTTCTGGTCAGCCGGATATTGCCGCCAGTGGCAGCCGCTGCACAGAGGTAGGTGCCGGTTTCAATGCGGTCCGGCATGATCGCATGCGCCGCCCCGTGCAAGCGTTCAACACCACGAATGCGGATAATGTCGGTTCCCGCGCCGGAAATCTGCGCGCCCATCGAGACCAGGCAATTGGCCAAATCGACGACCTCGGGCTCACGCGCGGCGTTTTCGATGATCGTTTCGCCGTCGGCCAACACAGCGGCCATCATCAGGTTTTCCGTGCCGGTGACGGTGACCATGTCGGTGACAATGCGTGCGCCCTTGAGACGCGAAGCCTTGGCGTGCACGTATCCGTGCTCGACATGAATCTCGGCACCCATCGCCTGCAGCCCCTTGATGTGCTGATCGACCGGTCGCGCCCCAATGGCACAGCCGCCCGGCAGCGATACTCGCGCTTCGCCGCAACGCGCCAGCAGCGGGCCAAGCACGAGAATCGACGCACGCATGGTTTTCACCATGTCGTACGGTGCCAGCGGATTGTTCAGACCGCGGCTGTCAAGGACGAGTCCGTCGCTGCCGTCCATTGTGACCTCGACGCCCATCTGCGCAATCAGTCGCAGCATGGTGGAGATATCGTTGAGATGCGGCACATTGGTCAGATGCAAGGGCTCGGCAGAAAGCAGGCTGGCACACAGGATAGGTAGCGCTGCATTCTTCGCGCCGGAAATAGCGACCTCGCCGGAAAGCGGCGTACCGCCTTGAATCAGCAATTTATCCACGAATTGCGCTCCATTCTTCCGGCGTGTGCGTCTTCATCGAAAGCGCATGCAGTTCGCCGCTGTTGAAATGGGCGCGCAGAACGTCGTTCACCCGCTGCTGACGCTGTACGCGACTCTTGCCGGCGAACTCGGCACTGACGATTACCGCCTCAAAATGGTGGCCGTCGCCTTCGACTTGCAGGTGCTCGCACGGCAGGCCGGCGGCGATCAGTTTCTGGACTTGCTCAGGGTGCATCATGATTCAGGACCTCAATTTGTAACCGCTACGCAGCAGCATCAACGTTGCAACAGAAACCACTAAAAAACTCGCTCCGACCACAATAAGGCTAGTCTCCGGCGGCACATCCGAGACGCCGAAAAACCCGTAGCGGAAACCGTCGATCATATAGAACACGGGGTTCAAATGCGACACCTGCTGCCAGAATTGCGGCAGCGAATGGATTGAGTAGAAGACGCCTGAGAGCATGGTCAGCGGCATGATCAGGAAGTTCTGAAAGCCCGCCAACTGGTCGAATTTATCGGCCCAGATGCCGGCGATCATACCGAAAGCGCCAAGAATGCCCCCGCCAAGAATCGCAAACGCCAGAATCCACAGCGGCGCAACATACGTCAGCGGCGCGAACCAGGAGGTCACCACCAATACACCAAGGCCAACCATCAAGCCGCGCAAAACCGCCGCGACGACATACGCGAGAAAAAACTCAACGTACGAAATGGGCGGTAGCAGAACGAAAACGACGCTGCCGGTAATCTTTGACTGAATCAGGCTCGACGAACTGTTGGCAAAGGCATTCTGCACCAGCGACATCATGACCAGGCCGGGGATCAGGAAAGCCGCATAGCGCACGCCGTTGACCAGCACGTGCTCGTCGAGCACATGGGAAAAAATCAACAGGTAAAGCAAGGCGCTGAGTACCGGGGCAGCCACCGTCTGAAAACCCACTTTCCAGAAACGCAGCAGTTCCTTGTAAAGCAGGGTGCGAAAGCCGATCATCGCGACACGTCCGCAACTTTGCCGGACTCGCGATCATTTTCGCCCTGCATCACACCAACAAAAACATCTTCCAGATCGGCCTGCGTGAGACGCAGATCATCAATCCCACAGCCCGCTTCGCGCAACGTGCGCAGCAAAGGTTCGATTTCCGCGAAACCGGCCAGCCGGAAAACCCAGCGCCCTTCGCTCAAGGTTGCTCGTCCACGCAACGGCTCCGGCAGCAGGGCGTTGTCAGCGAGACAGACGCTCAGCGTGTGCCCGGCAAAACGCGCCAGCAAATTGCTTGTCGTATCGAGCGCAACAACACGTCCCTGCTTGAGCATGGCGATCCGACCGCAAAGCGCCTCAGCCTCCTCCAGATAGTGCGTTGTCAGAATAACGGTGTGCCCCTCTCGGTTCAGGCGCTGGACGAACTGCCACAGGCCCTGGCGCAGTTCGACATCGACACCTGCCGTCGGTTCGTCAAGCACGATCACCGGCGGCTTGTGAACCAAAGCCTGCGCCACCAACACGCGGCGCTTCATGCCGCCGGACAGGCGGCGCATATTGGTATCAGCCCGGGAGGTCAGATCAAGGTTGGCCAGAATTTCGTCGATCCAGTCATCGTTATTGCGAATACCAAAGTAGCCCGACTGAATGCGCAGCGTTTCCCGTACCGAGAAAAAAGGATCAAAAACGAGTTCTTGCGGCACAATGCCAAGCAGGGTGCGTGCCGCGCGATAGTCAGCCACTACGTCGCGCCCCAGCACGCTCAACCGGCCAGCATCGGGACGCACCAGACCGGCAAGACACGAGATCAGGGTCGTTTTTCCGGCGCCATTGGGGCCGAGCAGGCCAAAAAATTCACCCTCGTCGATTTGCAGAGAAACGCCGTCGAGCGCCTTCAGGCGACCGAAGCGCTTTTCTACCTGCTCAATGGAAACCGCAACGCTCATGGCACCTGAATTCCAGGCAAAGCCGCACTCGCCGATCAGGCGAGTGGGAGAAAATCAGAAACGCTGTAAAGCGATGCCAGACTGGTCATGCTTGCGGGCGGATTGACAATGCGCAACGTCGCGCCTCGCTCACGCGCAGTACGCAACCAGGCAAAAACAACCGTCAGCGCAGACGAATCAACTTCCTGCACGGCAGCGAGGTCAAATACCGTATCGCCCGACCGCGCGGCCTGCAAAAAACTGCGCCCTGCTTCGAGCAGGGCGCCGGCGTTAGCGATCACCATCGGAACAGTGACGCGCAGGCTATCGCCCGACTGTTCAATCATTTCTTACCGGTTTCAAGCTGCTTGTTTTTGTTGCCAAGCAACAGAATCAGGCCATCAACGCCGTTGGCGCGCACTTCCTGTGTAAAAGTATCGCGATAATTGGTCACCAAACTGATTCCGGCAACAATGACGTCATAAACTTTCCAGCCGTCCGCCGCTTTTTCCAGTGCGTAATCCAACTGGACCGGCTTGTTGCCCGGTTGCAGTATTTCGGTCTTGATAATCACATCCGTTTCGCCACCCTGCAACTTGGTGGGCTTGTAGGCAACGGTCTGGTTCTTGTAGGCGGTCAGCGAATTGGAGTAAGTGCGCACAAGAAGCGTTTTGAATTCCTCGGCCAACCGCTTCTTCTGCTCGGGCGACGCCTTGCTCCAGTCGCGCCCCATTGCCAGCGCGGTCATGTGCTGAAAATTGAAGTGCGGCAGCACCTTGGTCTCGACCAAAGCAATCGCTTTGCTGGTATTGCCGCTCTGAATATCCTTATCCTGGCGGACTACGGTAAGCACATCATCGGTGACCTTTTTGACCAAGGCATCCGGGCCTACCTCCTGTGCGACAACAGGACCAGCAGCAACGAACAAAGCAAACAGCAGTGACAGCAGCGGCTTCATAAACATCTCTCGATAAATATTTGCATCAATCAATAACGCAACACCAACACATCAGCCGACTCGGCCTTAGTTCGTGTCCTCTTTTTCGCGCGGCGGATTGCCATCATAAATCTCGCTGCGACGATGCTGCAAATACGCATCGCGAATGTAATTGTATTTATCGAACGCAGCCTCTTCAACCACCTTGTCCGAAGCCAGGAGGCTAGCTCGCGTATCGATGAAACGAACGCCGAGCAGGGTGTTGCGCAGAGGAACGTCGTCCACACGACGGACCGGATCAACGTAGGTATCAACCCCCCAGCCCAAGGTATCGCGTGTCGTACGCGGCCCAATGATCGGCCAGTAGAAATACGGTCCATCAGGAACACCCCACGAACCCATCGTCTGACCGAAGTCTTCGGCGTGCTTTTCCAGGCCCATTTCGCTAGCGATGTCAAATGCACCGCCGATGCCGACCGTGGTATTGACCAGGACGCGCCCAACATCAGACAGAGCCGCACCAGGCTTGCCTTGCAGCAGATTATTCAGCGCCGTCCAGACATCCGAGACGTTGCCAAAGAAGTTGCCAATTGCCGCCTTGACCGGCAGGGGCGCGGCGGCGTCGTAGCCTTCGGCAACCGGCTTGACGACTACGTCGATCCCCTCATTGACCGCAAACATCGCGCGATTAAAGCCCTCAAGAGGATCCTTCGGGTTATTGGCAGTCGTCGCGCAGCCGCTCAGGCCACCAACAACGGCAACAGCAAACACCAGAGGAGACAAGCGCTTTGCAATTTGCATTATCACGAACGATCCTTTCATTCTATTTCTTATCCGGTCCATCGGAGGCCTTGTTGAACATGAACTGACTGATCAACTTCTCCAACACAACAGCCGACTGCGTTTTGGCGATCAGATCGCCAACCTTCAACATTTTTTCGTCCCCCCCAGCGTCCAACCCGATATATTGCTCACCGAGCAAACCAGAAGTCAGGATCGACGCAAAGGTGTCCTTGGGAAACTGATAGCGCGCATCAATATTAAGCGTCACTACCGCTTCGTAGGTTTTCGGATCGAAGCGTATTTCCGACACTCGACCGACAACCACGCCGGCACTTTTCACCGGTCCGCGGACCTTCAGGCCCCCGATGTTATCAAACTTGGCGGCCAGCTGGTAAGTCTCCAGGAAGTTTGAAGCAGAGAGGTTCCCTACTTTTAGTGCTAAAAACAACAGTGCAGCGATGCCGATGGCAACGAAAAAACCGACCCATAGGTCAAGCAACTTACGATTCATCAAATCCCCCGGAACATGAAGGAGGTCAAAACAAAGTCCAGCGCCAGAATGGCCAGCGCTGAATTTACCACCGTACGCGTAATGGCGCGCGACACGCCTTCCGCAGTCGGTATCGAGTCATAACCCTCAAAAACGGCAATCAGCGAAACTGCAATACCAAAAACAAAGCTCTTGATCACGCCATTCAGAACATCGTGATGAAAATCAACAGAAGCCTGCATCTGCGACCAGAAGGCGCCTTCATCGACACCAATAAAAACAACGCCAATCAGATAGCCGCCAAAGACGCCCATCGCCGAAAACATTGCCGCGAGCAGGGGCATCGATATCACACCGCCCCAGAAACGCGGCGCCACAATACGAGCCATCGGATTGACCGCCATCATATCCATTGCGGTCAGCTGTTCGGTCGCCTTCATCAAACCAATTTCTGCCGTTACCGAAGAGCCTGCGCGCGATGCGAAGAGCAGTCCGGCGATCACCGGCCCAAGTTCGCGGGTCAACGACAGCGCGACGAGAACGCCAAGCGCTTCCGAAGACCCGTAGCGCTGCAAGGTCTCATATCCCTGCAGACCAAGCACCAGCCCGACAAACAGGCCGGAGACGAGAATAATCAGCAACGACAGTACACCGGAGAAAAACAGTTCGCGAATCGTCAGATGAATGCGCCGGAAGGATTGCCCGGAGTAGACGAGCAGCATGACAAAAAATCTGGCGGCAAAGCCGAGTCGCTGCAACGAATCGTTGACCCGACGCCCCAGTCCGGCGACCACACTGACGATTCGCTTAGCCATGAGCGCCCCTGCGCAGCAATTCCTGATCGAAGGACCCTGCCGGGTAATGGAAGGGAACCGGGCCATCCGCTTCGGCGAAGACAAACTGGTGCACAAAAGGATCCTTGGACGCGCGGATCTCATCCGGCGTGCCTTGCGCGACGACTCGACCGCCTGACATGAAATAGATGTAATCGACGATCAGCAAGGACTCATGAATATCGTGCGTCACCATGATCGAAGTTGCACCCAGCGCGTCGTTGAGCTTGCGAATCAACTGCCCGATCACGCCCAGTGAAATCGGGTCGAGACCAGTAAAGGGCTCGTCGTACATGATCAACATCGGATCGAGCGCAATCGCCCGCGCCAGAGCAACGCGCCGCGCCATCCCGCCCGAAAGCTCGCCCTGCATCAACTCATGCGCACCGCGCAAGCCGACGGCGTTGAGCTTCATCAAAGTCATGTCGCGGATCAGTTCTTCCGGCAGATCGGTATGCTCACGCATCTGATACGCGACGTTGTCGAAAACGGAGATATCGGTAAATAGGGCGCCAAACTGGAACAGCATCCCCATGCGACGACGCAAGGCATAAAGCTCATCGTGCCCCATGTGCGGTACGGAGCGATCATCAACCAGCACATCACCAGCGCTTGGTTTAAGCTGCCCGCCAATCAGCCGCAACAAGGTTGTCTTCCCGCAGCCTGACCCGCCCATGATCGCAACGACCTTGCCCCGAGGAATCTCCATATTGATTCCATTGAGGATTGATCGCTCATCGTAAGCGAACGTAAGATCCTTGATTTTGACCAAGCTATCGGCTGGCACCACGACATCCCATGACAAATTTGAGGGGCGATTATACCCGAACCTCTTGGCACAATCCGTTAAAAACTACACAGTTATATAATTGTGGAATAATGCATAGCCCACCCATTCAGCAATGACAAAAGAATACTCATGGCCAGCCTCCCGGACACCTCCCTGCCGGAAAAACCGCTGCTACTGATCGTAGATGACGATCCACTGATAGCCGACACGCTGAGCTTTTCACTAAGCCCGAGTTTCGAGGTCGTCACCAGCCACTCACGACAGCACTGCACCCAATTGCTGCGGCAGCTGCGACGGCCACCTGAACTGGCGCTCGTCGATCTCGGACTGCCGCCCTTTCCGCATCGTCCGGACGAAGGATTTGCCCTGATTTCCGAACTGGTGAAAATAGCCCCGGAAATCAAAATTGTCGTGCTTTCCGGACAAAGTGACGAAAGTAACGCACGCCACGCCCGCACCCTCGGCGCCGCCGATTTTGTAGCAAAGCCCTGCAGCCCCGGCGACCTGAAGACGGCTCTTCTGCGCGCACTATCCTTCCGTTCACTCGATGCCAGGCAAAGGCAAAACGCCACGGCATCCCCACTCATCGGCAACAGCCCACCGATGCTGAAATTGCGGGCGCAACTTCAGCAATACGCTGACTCGCCATTTCCCGTGCTTATCGAAGGCGAATCGGGGAGCGGCAAGGAAATCGTTGCCAGTTTCTGCCTGCACCAGGAAACAAAACGGAGCGGCAAGCCTTTTCTTGCACTTAACTGTGCCGCCATCTCACCCAATCTTGTCGAGCCCACGCTTTTTGGCTACGCAAAGGGTTCATTTACCGGCGCCGCGACATCAAAGTCCGG
>CAJAHZ010000053.1 GCA_903939665.1 uncultured Pseudomonadota bacterium
CCTGGCCGCCTCGATCATCTCGTCGGTATCCTTGATGTCGCGATACGAGATAACGCCCGGCAGGTCGTTGCCGGGCACCGGCAGCATGAAGGGGTTGGAACCGGTTGCCAGCAGCAGGCGGTCGTAGGGTTCGCTCGTCCCGTCCTCGGCAATCACCAGGCGTTTGACACGATCAATCTTCGACACTTTTTTGCCAAGATGCAGCTTGATGCCCTTGTCGGCGTACCAGGCGTGATCGTTGAGGATGATGTCCTGAATCGTCATCTCGCCGGCCAGCACCGGCGAGAGCAGGATGCGGTTGTAGTTGGGGTGCGGCTCGGCGCCGAAAACCGCAATCTCGTACTGATCCGGCGCAAGCTTCAGCAACTCCTCAATCGTACGCACACCGGCCATGCCATTGCCAACCATCACCAGCTTTTGTTTGTTCATCTTCTCCACTCCCGTAAAAGCGTTTCGCTGAACGCTCTATCGCAATCACCATGCCAGACGCTTAGCACGTTGATTTATATGGAGTTTATTACTCTGGCGTACTTAAGCACCGGCTTGCCGCACTGTTTTGGGGCGACAAAACCGGGGACCGGATTGCCGATGGTGCATCGCACACCGAATGCGCACTGAGGCAGCGCGGCCAATCGGACTGGACAGGCCTCACACCGGTTTCACTCCGCTGTATCACCCTACGAGACGACACGGGCGCCGAACATCGGAACGGCGATTGCGGACGGGATCACGACGAGCAGACAGACCGGAGCGTTATTGTGCGAAATTGGTTGCATCGAACTCCGGACCGGCTGCCGACAGCAGAAGACAAAACCAAATCGGCGACACAGGTGCTGCCACGGCATTCGCTAAAAAACAGGATCACCGTCGCCACGCTGGTCATTTTCCTGGCGGGCTTCTGGTCGCTGTCGCTGCTTGCCGGAAAAATCTTGCGCACCGACATGGAACGTCTGCTCGGCCAGCAGCAATTTTCAACAGCATCGATCATTGCCGCCAACATCGAAGACCAGCTCGAACGCCGGGCCAACGCGCTCGAACAAGTCGCCGCCCTTGCCGCCCAAGCCATGCCGGACAAGCCCGCCAAAGTCCAGGAACTGATCGACCGTCTGCCAATCCTGCAAACCCTGTTCAACGGCGGGATCGTTGCGACCGGCATTGACGGTCACATGATTGCCGACTTCCCCCACTCCGCCAACTGGCCTGCAATCAACTTCCTGGAAATCGCATCGGTAGCGAGCACGCTCAGCGACGGCAAGACGACGATTGCGCCAATCCAGCACAAGAATCTCGACATTCCGGCGTTCAGCATCACTGTCGCGATCCGCGATTCCCGTGGAGAGGTAAGCGGCGCGCTGGTGGGAATCACCAATCTGGGCGCGCATAATTTTCTCGGGCATATCACGAAGGCTCGCTACGGCGAGACCGGCGGCTATCTGCTGGTCGCGCCGCAGCAGCGACTGGTACTCACCGCGACAGATCAGCGCCGCCTGATGGAGGCGCTTCCTGCGCCCGGCCTGAACCCGATGATCGACCGCTTCATCGAGGGTAATGAAGGCTCTTCAATCATCGTCGGTCCACATGGCGTACAGGTTCTTGCTTCTGACAAGAAGGTTCCCATAGCCGGCTGGATTCTTTCCGCCGTCCTGCCCACCGAAGAGGCTTTCGCTCCGATGCGCGACATGCAGCAGCGCATGCTGCTGCTGACACTCGCCCTGACCCTGCTGGTCGCAGGGCTGACCTGGTGGATGCTGAGACGCCAGTTTTCCCCCATGCTGGCCGCCACGACAAGGCTGGAGGTCATGTCGGCCAACACCCAAGCCCTGACGCCGCTGCCGGTCGCCAGACAAGATGAAATCGGCCAGCTGATCGGCGGTTTCAATCGTTTGCTCGGGACGCTGGCGCAGCGGGAAGAAGCGCTGAAGGAAAGCGAACAACGCTGGAAATTCGCCATCGAAGGCGCCGGGGACGGCCTCTGGGACTGGAATCTGAACGACGGATCGGTATTTTTCAGCAAACGCTGGAAGGAAATGCTCGGCTTCACGGAAGACGAAATCACGCCCTGTCTAGCAGATATGGAAAAACACATTCACCCCGACGACCGGGCTGATGCGCTCGCCGCGATGCAGACCTGCCTCGACGGCAATACGCCGATCTACGCCAGCGAACACCGCGTGCGCTGCAAGGATGGCAGCTACAAGTGGATACTCGACCGTGGCATGGTGGTCAGCCGCGCACCGGATGGCAAGGCGCTGCGCATGATCGGCACGCATTCCGACATTTCAACGCGCAAGGCGGCGCAGGACGAAATCCGCAGTCTGGCTTTCTACGACCCGCTGACGGCCCTGCCCAACCGGCGGCTGCTGCTCGACCGCTTGCGGCAGGCTCTGGCCGCGAGCACCCGCAGCGGCCACCAGGGCGCGCTGATGTTCATCGACCTCGACAATTTCAAGACGATCAACGACACGCTCGGGCACGACAAGGGCGACCTGCTCCTGCAACAGGTCGCCGAACGGCTTCTCGCCAACGTGCGCGAGGGCGACACCGTTGCCCGTCTGGGCGGCGACGAGTTTGTTGCGATGCTCGAAAACCTCAGTGAAAACGTTCAGGAAGCCGCCACCCAGGCCGAAAATGCGGGCGAAAAAATCCTCGCCGCACTCAACCAGCCCTACCTGTTCGCGGGTCATCCGAAGTACAGCAGCGCCAGCATCGGCATCACTCTGTTCGCCGATCATCAGGAGAGCATCAATGAACTGATGAAACGCGCCGATCTGTCGATGTACCAGGCCAAGAACACCGGCGGCAATACCCTGCGCTTCTTCAACCCGGAAATGCAGGCGCTGGTAATGGCGCGCGCCGCACTGGAAGCCAGTTTGCGCGAGGCGCTGCTGAAAACACAGTTCCTTCTTTACTATCAGGCCCAGGTGACCGATGCGCACCGCCTGACAGGGGCCGAAGCCCTGGTGCGCTGGCAGCACCCGCAACGCGGCGTGGTGCCGCCGGACGAGTTTATTCCCCTCGCGGAAAAAACCGGCCTGATCCTGCCCTTGGGCCAGTGGGTGCTCGAAGCAGCCTGCGCCCAACTGGCTAGCTGGGCGACCCGCCCCGGACTGGCACATCTGACGGTGGCGGTGAATATCAGCGCACTGCAGTTTCACCATCGCGATTTCGTGAATCAGGTACTGACGGCGCTTGAGCACACCGGCGCCAACCCGAAGCGACTGAAGCTGGAACTGACGGAAAGCCTCCTGATCGATAACGTTGAAGATGTCATCGCCCGGATGGAATCGCTGAAACAGAAAGGCGTCGGTTTCTCGCTCGACGATTTTGGTACCGGCTACTCGTCACTCTCGTACCTGAAGCGGCTGCCGCTCGATCAACTGAAGATCGACCGAGGTTTCATCCGGGACATCCTGACCGACGCCAACGACGCCGCGATCGCCAAAATGGTCGTCGCCCTGGGCGAGAGCCTCGGTCTCTCAGTGATCGCCGAAGGCGTAGAAATCGAGGCCCAGAGGAATTTCCTCGCCGATCGCGGCTGCCATGCCTATCAGGGGTATCTGTTCAGCCAGCCTCTGCCGGCAGAAGCCTTCGAGCGACTTGCCACGACGCTTTGACGCACAGGGGCGGCAGAGGGCGGCTAGGCAGTCGGCGACACG
>CAJAHZ010000054.1 GCA_903939665.1 uncultured Pseudomonadota bacterium
CCCCTGCGCCGCGCCCCTTATCCGTGGTGCATTAAACGCCGAGCAGCAGGCGAGCCGGATCTTCCAGCGCTTCCTTCATCGTCACCAGACCCAGCACGGCTTCGCGGCCGTCGATGATGCGGTGATCGTAGGACATCGCCAGATAGTTGATCGGGCGAACGACGACTTGGCCGTTTTCGACAACGGCACGATCCTTGGTGGCATGAATGCCGAGGATCGCGGCCTGCGGCGGATTGATGATCGGCGTCGACAGCATCGAACCGAACACGCCACCGTTGGAAATCGAGAACGTGCCGCCAGTCAGGTCTTCCATCGACAGCTTGCCGTCCTTGGCTTTCTGGCCAAACTCGGCAATCTTCTTCTCGATGTCGGCAACGCTCATCTGGTCGGCATCGCGCAGGATCGGCACAACCAGGCCACGCGGCGAGCCGACAGCGATACCGATGTCGATGTAGCCGTGGTAGACGATGTCATTGCCATCAACGGAAGCGTTGATGATCGGGAATTTCTGCAGGGCAGCGACGGCGGCCTTGACGAAGAAGCCCATGAAACCGAGACGGACGCCATGCGTCTTCTCGAACTTGTCGCCATACTGCTTGCGCAGCGCCATGATCGGGCCCATGTTCACTTCGTTGAACGTGGTCAGAATGGCGTTGGTCGCTTGCGACTGGAGCAGACGCTCGGCAACGCGAGCGCGCAGACGCGACATCGGCACGCGTTGTTCCGGACGATCGCCGAGTGGAACCGAGACGGCGGGCGCAGCGGCCAGCGCCGGGGCTGCAGCAGCCTTGGGCTGAGCGGCGAGCGCATCTTCCTTGGTCACACGGCCACCGCGACCGGAACCGGCGACGTCGGCAGCAGCAACACCTTTTTCGTCAAGGATCTTGCGCGCTGCCGGCATGGCAACGCCAGCAGCCGATGAGGCCGCAGCCGGTGCAGCAGCCTTCGGTGCCGGAACGGCAGCAGCAGCCGGCGCACCAGCGGAAGCCTTGGCAGAGGTGTCGATGCGGGCAATGACTTCGCCGGAAACGACGGTTTCGCCATCTCCCTTGATGATTTCCACGATGACACCAGCATCGGCGGCCGGCAGTTCGAGAACGACCTTGTCGGTCTCGATGTCGATGAGGTTTTCGTCGCGGGCTACGACCGCTCCGACTTTCTTGTGCCAGGAAACCAGTGTCGCCTCGGCGACGGATTCAGACAGCTGCGGAACTTTGACGTCGATGATCATGTTCTCTCCGTTTTTTGCTGGGTTAGTACTCGATCTTGCCCAAGGCGGACGCGATCAGGTCTTTCTGTTGGGCCAGGTGCTTGCTTGCATAACCAACGGCCGGGGAAGCCGACGCCGGACGCGAAACGAGCAACAGATGCTGCTTTTCGTTAAGCGAGCGCGACAGGTGCTGACGCGAGGCAATCCAGTACCAGGCGCCTTGATTGCGCGGCTCATCCTGACACCAGACAATCTCGGTGGCTTTCGGATACCTGGAAAGTTCGGCCTTGAACGATTCTTCCGGGAAAGGATAGAACTGCTCGAGACGGGCGATGGCAATATTGGTGATTTTTCTCTCGCGACGTGCGGCAACGAGATCGTAATAAATCTTGCCCGAACAGAAGATGACGCGCGTCACTTTCTTGGCATCGAGCGGATCGACTTCGCCAATCACACGCTGGAACTCGCCCTTCGCCAGTTCGTCCATGGTCGATGTAGCGTCCTTGTGGCGCAACAGCGACTTCGGCGAAAACACCACCAGCGGCTTGCGCTGATTGCGCACGGCCTGGCGGCGCAGCATGTGGAAGACCTGCGCTGGCGTCGTCGGCTGGCAGACTTCCATGTTCATCTCGGCGCACAACTGCATGAAGCGTTCGATACGCGCCGATGAGTGCTCAGGACCCTGGCCTTCGTAACCGTGCGGCAACAGCATGACAAGACCGCAAGCGCGACCCCACTTGGCTTCGCCGGACGCGATGAACTGATCGATGACGACCTGCGCACCGTTCACGAAATCGCCAAACTGTCCTTCCCAGATCACCAGTTCATGCGGGTTGGCGGTTGCGTAACCGTAGTCGAAAGCCAGCACGGCTTCTTCGGACAGCACTGAATCGAAGCACTGGAAGTCGGCCTGCTTTTCCTGCAAATGGGCCAGCGGATAGTAGGTGCCCTGATCCCAACTCTCGCGGTTCTGGTCGTGCAGCGCGGCATGGCGGTGGAAGAAGGTGCTGCGACCGACGTCCTCACCTGAAATGCGCACGCCGTAGCCGGACACAAGCAGCGAAGCGTAGGCCAGATTCTCAGCCATACCCCAGTCGAAGGCGAGCTTGCCCTCGCCCATGGCGCGACGGTCGTCGATAATTTTCTTGACGCGGCTATGCAGCGTGAAGTTTTCCGGAATCGTCGTCAAGCCAACAGCCAGGCGCTTGATTTCCTTGACTGGAACCCGCGTATCGCAGATCTCGACGTACTTGGTTGACAGGAAGGGGGTCCAATCGATCGTCATCGGATGCTTGTAGCCGGCGAGCACCGGGTTATAGAGCAGTTCGCCGCGATCAAGATGCGCACGGTAATCGGCGATGATCGCATCCGGGCCATCGACCGGCAGCACGCCTTCGGCTACCAGTTTGTCGGCGTAAAGCTTGCGTGTGCCGGGGTGCGCCTGAATTTTCTTGTACATCAAAGGCTGCGTGACCATCGGCTCGTCCTGCTCGTTGTGGCCGAGTTTGCGGAAACACAGGATGTCGATCACGACGTCCTTCTTGAAGGTCTTGCGGAACTCCATGGCAACGCGTGTCACCAGCGCCACGGCTTCAGGATCGTCGCCATTGACGTGGAAGATCGGCGCATCGGCCATCTTGAAGATGTCAGTGCAATACAGTGACGAGCGATAGTCACGCGGATCGGAGGTGGTAAAGCCGATCTGGTTGTTCACCACGATATGCACTGTGCCGCCCGTGCCGTAGCCGCGGGTCTGCGCGAAGTTGATCATTTCCTGGTTGACGCCCTGACCAGCGACAGCAGCGTCGCCGTGGATCAGCACCGGCAGAACCTTGTCCTTGCCGTTTGCGCCGCGACGGCGCTGGCGCGAGTAAACCGAGCCGACGACGACCGGATTGACGATCTCAAGATGCGACGGATTGAAAGCCAGCGTCAAATGGCATGGCCCTCCCGGGGTCGACACGTCGGACGAGTAACCCATGTGGTACTTGACGTCACCGGCCGAAAGATCCTGTGCTTTCTTGCCTTCGAACTCGTCAAACAGCATAGCGGGGGCCTTGCCCAGCGTATTGACCAGCACGTTGAGACGACCGCGGTGCGCCATGCCGACGACGATTTCGTCGACACCGCCGGCACCGGCAACACGAATCAGCTCGTCCATCGAGACGATCAGCGATTCACCGCCTTCAAGCGAGAAACGCTTCTGACCGACGTACTTGGTGTGCAGATAGCGCTCCAGCGTTTCGGCAGCGGTCAGGCGCTCAAGCAAACGTTTTTTCTGATCCGGCGTCCAGTTGGCCTTGGCACGAACTGGCTCAAGTCGCTCCTGAATCCAGCGCTTCTCGGCAAGCTCGCTCATGTACATATATTCGACGCCGACCGAACTGCAGTAGGTCTCCTTCAGCGCGTCGAGAATCTGACCGAATGGCGCATGCTCGGGAACGCCCTTGAACGAGCCGGCATTGAATGTGGTATTGACATCGGCGCTGGAAAATCCATAGTGCGCCGGGTCGAGTTCCGGCAGATCCGGACGTGGCTGACGCTTCAGCGGATCAAGGTTAGCCCAGCGATCACCAATGAATCGGTAGGCGTTGATCAGTTGCAGAACGCCAACCTGCTTCTTGTCGTCGATCGGTGCAGCAGCGGCGGCACGGTAACCGCCTTTCTTCGCCTGTTCGGCAAAGGCATTGATGACCGGCAGATGCGGAACATCGCGCGCTACGGCGCCAGGCAGTTGCGCCAGCTTGTCGAAGTAATCGCGCCATTCGTCTGAAACCGAGGCGGGATTGTCGAGATAGTTTTCGTAGAGTTCCTCAACGAAGGGCGCGTTGCCGCCGAAGAGGTGAGAGGTGCCAAACAGCTGATTCATCATCGCAGTTACCTGTAGTCAGGGTTTCTGGGGCATGTACTGGGAACCGGCGCAAAAGAACCGGGCATACAAAAAAGGGCGGCTGTTGCCGGCCGCCCTCTTGATTCGTTTAACGCTTGTCGAGCGGTACTACATTACGGTTAGCGGCACCGATATACAGCTGGCGCGGACGCCCGATCTTGTATTCCGGGTCGGTCAGCATTTCTTCCCACTGCGTCATCCAGCCGACCGTGCGAGCCAGCGCAAAGATGCAGGTAAACATCGAGGTCGGGATACCGAGCGCTTTTTGCACGATGCCCGAGTAGAAGTCGACGTTCGGGTAGAGTTTCTTCTCAACGAAGTACGGATCTTCCAGCGCAATCCGCTCAAGTTCCATGGCCAGCTTGAACAGACGATCGTTCTCGAGGCCGAGTTCCTTCAGAACGTCGACACACACCTTGCGCATCAGCTTGGCGCGCGGATCGAAGTTCTTGTAGACACGGTGACCGAAGCCCATCAGCTTGAACGAATCGTTCTTGTCCTTGGCGCGCGCAATGTACTCATTGACGCGCGAAACATCGCCGATCTCTTCGAGCATCTGCAGACAGGCTTCGTTTGCACCACCGTGCGCCGGGCCCCACAAACAGGCGATACCGGCTGAGATACAGGCAAACGGATTGGCGCCCGAAGAACCGGCCAGACGAACGGTCGAGGTCGACGCATTCTGTTCGTGATCGGCGTGCAGCGTGAAAATCATGTCAAGCGCATGGACCAGCACCGGGTTCGGCTTGTATTCCTCACACGGAGTACCGAACATCATGTGCATGAAGTTGGCGGTATAACCGAGATCGTTGCGCGGGTACATGAACGGCTGTCCGGTCGTGTACTTGTAGGCCATGGCGACAATCGTCGGCATCTTGGCAACGATGCGATTGAAGCTGATGCTGCGATGCTCGGCATCGGAGAAATCGGCTGCTTCGTGATAGAAAGCCGACAGCGCGCCGACCACACCGACCATGACGGCCATGGGGTGGGCATCGCGACGGAAGCCCTGGAAGAACTTGACCATCTGCTCATGAACCATGGTGTGGTTCTTGATAGTGTCCTCAAACTTCGCTTTCTGCGCAACGTTCGGCAGTTCGCCGTTCTTCAGCAGATAGGCAACTTCAAGGAAGTTGCAGTTTTCCGCCAGTTGCTCGATCGGGTAACCGCGATAAAGCAGCTCACCCTTGTCACCGTCGATGAAGGTGATTTTCGACTTGCAGCTGGCTGTCGACAAAAATCCGGAATCATAGGTAAACAAACCGGTCTTCGCACCTAGGGTACGGATGTCGACACAGTCGTTGCCATGGGTCGGCGACATAATGGAAAAGTCGACAGGCGCTTGGCCTTCGATTGTCAGAGTTGCCTTACGTTCGGTCGTCATGATTTATTCCCTGTACAGGTTTGTAATGTCACAGCTTCCAGCAATTGGCCGCCAATATAACGCGGTTTCCTTACCTAACTCTTACATCGTGCAACATGGCAACTACTTCCGCCTGAACCGGGTCCGTGCATTCAACGCTACCGTTGATGTAAGGCCACAGTTCAAGATCTTCCATGTCTGCCAGCACGACAAAGGCTTCAGCCTGCGCCGGACTGAGGCCGGAAAAATTCTCGTCGAGAAACTTTCCCAGCAACAGATCCATCTCCAGCATCGCCCGGCGCGTACAGCGCCAGCGCAAGCGGTTTAGTGCCTCGCTCTCCTTCATCAGATTGCGCGGCGAACCATCATCTCCTTGATTTTGCCAATCGCCTGCGTCGGATTTAGCCCCTTCGGACAGACATCGACGCAATTCATGATCGAGTGGCAACGGAACAGACGGTACGGATCTTCAAGGTCGTCGAGACGCGCATTGGTCGCCTCGTCACGCGTATCTGCAATGAAGCGATATGCGTTCAGGAGGCCAGCCGGTCCGACGAACTTGTCCGGATTCCACCAGAACGACGGACACGAAGTCGAACAGCAAGCGCACAGAATGCACTCGTAAAGCCCGTTGAGTTCTTCACGATCCTCCGGCGACTGCAATCTTTCACGGTCGGGCGGCGGGTTATCGTTGATCAGGTAGGGCTTGATCGAATGATACTGCTTGAAAAACTGGGTCATATCGACGATCAGGTCGCGGATGACCGGCAGGCCGGGCAACGGGCGCAGAACGACCGGCTGCTTCAGCTCCTTGATTTCGGTCAGACAGGCGAGCCCGTTCTTGCCGTTGATGTTCATCGCGTCGGAGCCGCAGATACCTTCACGGCACGAACGACGATACGACAAGGTGTCGTCCTTGGCTTTGAGTTTGGTCAGCACATCAAGCAGCTTGCGATCGACGGCGTCGTCGATCTCGACCGAAATGTCCTGCATGTAGGGCGCGTTATCCTTGTCCGGATCGTAGCGGTAAATCTTGAATTGCATGGTGCGTGCCATATTCATTGACTCCTAAGCGTGAAGGTCGCGCGATCAGTAAGAGCGCGTCTTCAGCGCGATGGTTTCGACGGACAGCGGGGTCATATTCACCGGCTTGTACGAAAGCTTGTTGCCCTCACGATGCCATAGCGTGTGCTTGTGCCATTCAGCATCATCACGACCGTTTGGATTGGCTGCGGTATCCGGCGCATCATCACGAACGTGAGCGCCGCGCGATTCCTTGCGGGCTTCCGCCGAAATCATCGTCGCCTTGGCCACTTCGATCAGGTTGTCAAGCTCCAGCGCTTCGACACGCGCCGTGTTCCAGACCTTGGACTTGTCCTTGATCTCGGTCTTGCCAACGAGTTTTTCAACTTCCAGAATCTTGGCCACGCCATCGATCAGCATGTCGTTAAAGCGGAACACGCCGCAATGCTTCTGCATCGTACGCTGCAATTCGAGACGGGTCGCATCGACACTGGTGCCGCCGGTCTGTGTTTCCAGACGATTCAGACGTGCCATCGTACGATCGGCAAAACCATCCGGCAAGTCCTTGAGAACGACGCTGCTATTCTTGACCGCCTCAACCACGGCATCACCCGAAGACTTGCCGAAGACCAGCAGGTCGAGCAGCGAGTTGGTACCCAAGCGGTTGGCACCATGCACCGAAGCACAGGCACATTCGCCGGCCGCATAGAAGCCCTTCACCGCGCTGCCATCCTGATTGACGACTTCGCCGTGATAGTTGGTCGGAATGCCACCCATCTGATAATGGCAGGTCGGCACGACCGGGATCGGTGCCTTGATCGGGTCGATACCGGCGAACTGGATCGAGATCTCACGAATGCCGGGCAGGCGCTTCATGATGGTGGCCGGGTCGAGGTGGGTGATGTCGAGCAGGACGAAGTCCTTGTTCGGACCGCAACCGCGACCTTCGTTGATTTCGGTGGTCATGGCGCGCGATACGACGTCACGCGAAGCGAGATCCTTGGCGTTCGGCGCGTAGCGCTCCATGAAACGCTCACCCTCCGAATTGCGCAGAATGCCGCCTTCGCCACGCACGCCTTCGGTAATCAGCACACCGGCACCGGCGACGCCGGTCGGGTGGAACTGCCAGAATTCCATATCTTCAAGGGCAATGCCGGCACGCGCCGCCATGCCGAGGCCGTCGCCGGTGTTGATGAAGGCGTTGGTCGACGAATGGAAGATGCGGCCGGCACCGCCGGTGGCGAAAATCGTCGCCTTGGCGTGGAAGGCGACGACTTCGCCGGTTTCCATTTCAAGGGCAATGACGCCAAGTACCTGGCCGGATTCGTCACGAATCAGATCAAGCGCCATCCATTCGACAAAGAACTGTGTATTGGCGCGCACGTTACGCTGATAGAGCGCGTGCAGCATGGCGTGACCGGTGCGGTCGGCGGCAGCACAAGCACGACGCACGGGCTTCTCGCCGAAGTTCGACATGTGGCCGCCAAACGGGCGCTGGTAGATCTTGCCTTCGTCGGTACGGTCAAACGGCATGCCAAAGTGCTCGAGCTCGACGACGACTTCAGGCGCCATTTTGCACATGTACTCGATCGCATCCTGATCACCGAGCCAGTCGGAGCCCTTGACGGTGTCGTACATGTGCCAGTGCCAATTGTCTTCCTCGGAATTACCGAGCGAAGCGGAAACGCCGCCCTGCGCCGCAACCGTGTGTGAGCGCGTCGGAAAGACCTTGGAGAGAACGGCTGTTTTGAGGCCGGACTCGGACAACTGAATGGCAGCGCGCAGACCGGCACCGCCGGCACCAACGATCACTGCATCGAATTTACGAACGGGGATTTTTACCTTGTTCACTTACACTCTCCACAAAATCTGAATCGACCAGCCGGTGTAACCGACCAGTACAGCCGCCGTCGCGATGATCAGCAGCAGGCGCAGACCATCGGGCTTGGCATAATCCATCCAGATATCCCGAATGCCGATCCACGTGTGCCAGAAGAGGCTGATAAAAAACAGGAAGGTGGCGAACTTCATGAAACCGCTGGCAAAAATACCGCGCCAGGCTTCAAAGGAATCCGGCCCGACTGCACCGACCACGGCAAGAAACAGAACGGTATAAAGCGCCAGAATGATGGCCGTGGCACGCTGGATGATCCAGTCCTTGAGGCCGTAATGAGCCCCGACAACGATACGATTTACCATAGCACTTTCACTCCGATGATCAGGGTCATGGCAAGACTGACAGCAAAAACAATCCAGCTGGAAAGACGCGCTGACGCCAGGTCAATACCCTTGTGCAGATCGAGCAATAGATAACGGATACCGGCGCAAAAGTGGTGCAGGAACAGCCAGATCAGACCCAGTAGAACCAGTCGGACCAGCGGGTGGGCGACCACACTCTTGAAGATCGCAAAGGTTTCGGGAGAAGTCAGGCTGCTTTGAAACAACCAGAGAAGAACGGGCATCAGGAGAAAAAGCACTGCCCCGGCAATACGGTGAATAATCGACAAGACACCCGGAAGGGGCAACTTGATACTCATCAAGTCCAGATTCTTTGGACGTTTTTTCTTGATAACCATTTCCGCCATGAACGTCATCCCTCTTGTTACGCGGCTTAGCTTCTACCGCTTTGACCTATTTGGAACTCATAATTATAAACTATTCAATCCACCGTGGCTCGCCTGAAACGCTTGTCCCGCAACCTTTCAACCTAACTCGTTGTGATAGTGGCAATTCTGGGTCGAGTAAAAGCCGCGGCGCCATTCAACCGGCTTGTTGCCATAGGTAAAGGTCACCCGCTCGACGAGCAGCAAGGGGCTGCCCTCAGGCACGCACAGCAGGTCGGCGCTGACCCGGTCTGCGGAAACGGCGCGCAGACGCTCATCGGCACGGATCATGCGTACGCCGTAACGGCTTTCAAACAGGCTGTAGAGCGACTTCTCGCCCGCCTTGAGGACGTCGAGCGAAAGATCCTGAAAGAGTTCGCCCGGCAAATAAATTTCATCGAACACCACGGGTTCGGCGCCAAATTTCAGCAGGCGACGCAGGATGATGATCGGCGCACCGGGCTCCAGGCCCAGGATGCGCGCCACATCGACGCCGGCCTTGGCCCGCCAGCACTCAAGCGGGATACTCTGAGACGGCTGACGCTCGCCCTCGTTGGGCGCCAGGCGAAGAAATCGGAAGAAGGAACGCGGGTCGCTGTGCGTGGCAACGAAAGTGCCCTTGCCCTGGCGGCGCAACAAGAGATTCTCCGCCGCCATCTCGTCGATGGCCTTGCGCACGGTACCCTGGCTCACGCCGAAGCGCACGGCCAGCTCGGACTCGCTGGGAATGGCGTCACCCGGCCCCCATTCACCCGACTCCAGGCTACGCATGATCAAATCCTTGATCTGCCGGTAGAGAGGGCTGAAAGTTGCGGAATGAGAAGGCGGGCGCGACGAGGAGCGGTTCATGGGCGCCAATTTCAGCACAATTCCTACAAAACGTCTATCTCATTATCAATTGTCTTATATAAGATATAAGATATAAGCGGTCGAATATTGACACTTGCCTGCTTTCAATCTTATGATTCACCCGATTCGCTTTCCTGAGGCAGCAAAAGCTCAGGCGCCACGCCGATCACCCCAAGTAGTTTCTTGTTCATTGCTAACAACAGGAGCCGCAACATGTCCAAAGCCCCCATGCGCGTCGCAGTCACCGGCGCCGCCGGTCAAATCGGTTACAGCCTGCTTTTCCGCATCGCCTCCGGCGAAATGCTCGGCAAAGATCAGCCCGTCATCCTCCAATTGCTTGACCTGCCGCAGGCTCAACAAGCCGTTCAGGGCGTCATGATGGAACTTGACGACTGCGCCTTCCCGCTGCTCGCCGGCATGGTCGCCACTGACGACCCGAATGTTGCCTTCAAGGATGCTGACGTTTGCCTGCTGGTCGGCGCCCGTCCGCGCAGCAAGGGCATGGAACGTGCCGACCTGCTGACCGCCAACGGCGCGATCTTCACCGTTCAGGGCAAAGCCATCGCCGAGAACGCCAAGGAAAACGTCAAGGTGCTGGTCGTCGGCAACCCGTGCAACACCAACGCCTACATCGCGCGCTCCGCAGCGATCAAGGTGGGCCGCACCAACCCGAAGAACTACCACGGCATGCTGCGTCTTGACCACAACCGTGCCCTGTCCCAACTCGCTGCCAAGATCGGCCGCCCGGTTTCCAGCCTGAAGAAGCTGGTCGTCTGGGGCAACCACTCGCCGACGATGTACGCTGACTACCGCAACGTCACCTCCAACGGCGACAACGTCAAGGCGCTGATCAACGACGCCGCATGGAACAACGACGTCTTCCTGCCGACCGTTGGCAAGCGTGGCGCTGCAATCATTGAAGCGCGCGGCCTGTCGTCGGCGGCTTCGGCCGCCAACGCCGCCATCGATCACATCCGTGACTGGGCGCTCGGCTCCGACGAATGGGTCACCCTCGGCGTTCCGTCCGACGGCTCGTACGGCATCCCGGAAGGCATCGTCTTCGGCTTCCCGTGCGAGTGCAAGGGCGGCGAATTCAAGATCATCCAGGGCCTGGAAATCGACGAGTATTCGCGTGAGAAAATCAACCTCACGCTGAAGGAACTCACCGACGAAGCAGAAGCCGTAAAGAGCATGCTCTAAGCGGAAGCTCGCTTCCGTCAAGAAAGGCCGCAGCTTGTCTGCGGCCTTTTTGTTTGCGCGGTAAAATGCGGGCATCAAAATCACCGGCCAGCTCTCCATGCGTCACCCCAGCCAGATCCTGTTCGCAGGAGAAAAACCCTTCCCCATCCTGCCCGCAGTCGATCATTACGCAGGCTCAGAGAAGCTGATGAAAAAGGCGCTGCAGTTGCAGAACGAACTCGGCCCGATTTTCGACATTACCTGCGACTGTGAAGATGGCGCGCCCGCCGGCACCGAGCGCGAACATGCCGAAATGGCTGCCGCCACGATCATGAGCGACGACAACCGTCATCAGCGCGTCGGCGCGCGCATCCATGACATCACGCACTCGCACTGGCAACAGGACATCGAGATCCTCGTGGCACAAGCCGGCAGTCGCCTGCCCTTTCTTACCCTGCCCAAGCCGCGCGGCGTCGAAGATGTGCGCATTCAGCTTGACGCACTTCGCCACGCCGAAACGGCCGCCGGCCTCGACAGAAAAATCCCGGTACACGTCCTGATCGAGACGCACGGCGCGCTGCGCGAGGTGTGGGAGATCGCCGCGCTGCCCGGCGTCGAGTCGCTTGACTTCGGGTTGATGGATTTTGTCAGCGGCCACCATGGCGCGATCCCCGGATCGGCAATGAAGAGCCCCGGGCAGTTCGAACACCCGCTGGTCGCCCGCGCCAAATGCGAAATCGCCGCCGCGGCGCTGGCCAACGGCGTCGTTCCAGCGCATAACGTCACCACCGAACTCAAGGACATCGGCATCATCGGCGATGATGCCCGTCGCGCACGACAGGAGTTCGGCTACCTGCGCATGTGGAGCATCCACCCGAACCAGATCGTGCCGATTGTCGAAGCGATGCGCCCGGACTTCTCCGAAGTCGAGTCGGCGGCGGCAATTCTGAGTGCAGCCCAGGACAAGAATTGGGGGCCAATCCAGCACGAAGGACGGCTGCATGACCGTGCCTCCTATCGCTATTACTGGGAGTTGCTGGCGCGCGCACAGAGCACGGGAATGGCGCTGCCAAGCGATGCCCTAGCGCGGTTTTTCGCCTAAAAACCATGGAAGCACTGACACAAGCTCTGCTGAAATTCCGCGACGAACGAAACTGGTCGCAGTTCCACACGCTGCGCAACCTGATCGTTTCGCTCAACCTGGAGGCGGCCGAGCTCCTCGAACTGACGCAGTGGAAGAACGATTCGGAAATGGCCGCGCTGAGCGCTGACAACGCCGCGCACGAAGCGCTGAGCGACGAGTGCGCCGATATCCTGCTTTACCTGCTGTTGATTGCGGAGAATGCCGGAATCGACCTCGAAACAGCGGCCCACAACAAGCTGGCCAAGAATGCCGCAAAATACCCGGTAGAAAAAAGCTACGGATCAAGCCGTAAATACACACAACTCGACGACAACGAGTAGACCGTCAAATTCAAACGCCTTGCCACCAAGTTAACTTCAAGTTCTTCTTGGTGTAACTTGGTGTCCTTCGTGCCTTGGTGGTGAAATTTCAGCCTTTGTCTTTCAACATAACAGGCACTACCCTTCCTCCTGCTCCAGCGTAAACCCTGCCCCGGCATCGAGCCCCAGCACTTCGACCAGATAGGGCATCACCTCCTGCAGCGTCGCGAGCAGGGTCCATGGCGGGTTAAGCACGAACATCCCGCTGCCGTGCATGCCAAAGCCATCCTTGGCTGGCGTATTGACGCGTAGCGCAACATGCAGCCAGCTTTTGGCCGGCAGCTTTTTCAAGCGCGGCGGCAATTCATGGGCATCAAGGCGGGTAAGTTGCGGATACCACAGCGCATAAGTACCGCCGGGAAAACGCGTCAGCGCCTCCTTTAGCGAATGAAACACCTGTTCGTAGTCCTGCTTGTCTTCATAGGACGGATCGATCAGCACCAACGCCCGGCGCGGCGGCGGCGGCAACAGCGCCTTGAGTCCGGCAAACCCATCGGTTGGCTCGATAATTACCCGCTTGCCGGCATCGTGAAAATTTTCCTGCAGGAGCCGCGCATCCCGGCTGTGCAGCTCAAACAGGCGCAGTCGATCCTGCTCGCGCATCGTCCACAGCGCAAAATACGGCGAGCCGGGATAGGCGCGCAACTGGCGATCCGGATTGATCTGGCGCACCAACGCAAGGTACTCGGCGAGCGGCGGCGGCAGGTCGTTACGATTCCAGAGACGGCCAACGCCGTTCTTGTACTCGGAAAGCTTCGCCGCATAACCCGAGTCGAGCGCATAGCAGCCGGCTCCGGCGTGCGTGTCGACATACCAGAACGGCTTGTCCTTCTGGCCGAGATAACGGGTCAGCTGAACGAGGACGAGGTGTTTGAGAACGTCGGCGTGGTTGCCGGCGTGAAAAGCGTGACGATAGCTGAGCATGGGCGAAGGCTGTCTGCGAAGGTGCCTGCAATTCCGGCGAAGGAAGCGATTGTACGCCGGAAGACGGCAATAAGTCCGTCAGGCAAGCCTGCAGATGACTGGCCGCGAAATGAAAAACACGACCGAAGAAAAAGCCCGCAGGCGAAAATCAGCTTGCCGCAGGTGCGGGATTTGCATCAGCGGGCGCGGTGCCGTCGGCAGAAGCCGCATCGCCTTCAGACGCCTTCTCCGCCAGTTTGCGCTGACGCTTCTCTTCCTGCTTCTCTTCCTGTTTTCTTTTCTTTTCCAGATCTCTCTGGCGTTTTTCGAACGAGTAATTTGGTTTTGCCAAGACAATTTCCCTGATCGGCATACGCGCCGAATGAAGCGTTACAAGATAAACAAAGGCACCGAGTCACTGATCGCTAATGCAATACACCAACGATGCAAAAACCCGGCGCTCGAACAAATCAGTCAGTAGCGATTACCACCGCCACCGCCTCCACCAGAACCGCCACGACCACCGGTACCATAGGGGCCACGCACACCACCACCCGGGCCGCGGCGCGGACCGCCTGCGCCACCGCCGCCGCCACTACGTCCCTCTTGCGGACGCGCCTCGTTGACGGTCAGCGCACGACCATCAATGCTGTTTCCATTGAGTGCAGCAATCGCCGCCTCCGCCTCCTGATCGGAACTCATCTCGACAAAACCGAAGCCCTTCGAGCGCTGCGTTTCGCGGTCGGTGATCACCTGAGCCGAAGTCACCGTACCGTGCGCGGCAAACATTTGCTCCAGATCGTTCTTGTTGATGTCGTAGCTCAGATTACCGACGTATAGCTTCTTGGCCAATTGAGAGACTCCCGGGAAGAACGGTTTAGAAGACTGCTCCAGAACAATAGCAAGGCTGGCATCCGGAGTCGAATCATTTATCGTCGCAACTCCCGCCTGGCGAGCGAAAGCTACTCCGGCAAAGCGATCTTGTTGTCGGTGCTGTACTGGTAATCGCGAAAAATATGCTCGGCGCTCAACAAGCGATAGCTGCCATCCTCCAGCCGGCGCGTCGTGTCTTTCAGGCGATAGGTGTAATGACCGCAAGTCCACAATTTGAAATTTCGCATCTGGGTGCAAAGACAGGTTTTGTCCTTCACCGAAAGATGTTTTTCACCCGGATGCGCGGCCACTTCACGGTTGTAGGCGTCGATATAGGAACACTTGCCAGCACTGTCGAGCAGGTAGCCGTAGGCCTCGCAATTCGGACGAATACCGTCGCCAATCGCCGGACTGTTGGTCAACATGCGCATCGGGTAGCCGGTCGGCGAAATCTGGTTAACTTCAATCGTCTCTTCGCTGGCCTTGAAATACTCCTGCTGCACGTCCTCCGGCAGCCCGCACTCCTCGGCCACGGTAAAGCGCGTCGCTACCTGAACGGCGGCGGCGCCGTTTTCAAGATAGGCAACGGCATCGCTGCCGGTAAAGATACCACCGGCTGGAATCAGCGGAATATCCAGCTTCTCGGCGCGCATGAATGCCGTGATTTCAGCGACGATGGTTGCCAGATCATAGGCGGCCCAGTCCATGCCAAAGCCCAGATGGCCGCCAGCCAGCGGCCCTTCAATCACAATGTAATCAGGCAGGCGATTGGTGCGCGACGTCTTGCGCAAGAAAAGCTGCAAGGCACGCAAGGACGAAACGATGATGCCAAGCTTGGCATCACGAAAACGCGGATGGTCTTCGATCAGGGCAAAGGAACCCAGGTGCAGACCGGCCGCCAGCGTAATGCCGTCAATACCGGCATCAAGCGCTGCCCGCATGCGAACGCGCAAGGTTTCCTTGGGCGCGTTCATCGTCAGTTTTTCCATGCAGTTGACGAAAACCATCCCGTCACCGCGCTTCGCTTCCATCGTCTTGCCGACGTGGAGTCTGGTCGCTTCCGTCAGTTCGCCAAGGTCAAACTGGACCACCGACTTGTCGGTATTGGCGACGTTGAATTTGTATTGCTTGAGCTTGTTCTTGAC
>CAJAHZ010000055.1 GCA_903939665.1 uncultured Pseudomonadota bacterium
GAAGCCGGCCGCATCAAGACGATGAAGCAGGAACTCGAATGGGTGCGGCAGAACCCGAAAGCCCGTCAGGCCAAGAGCAAGGCCCGTCTGGCGCGTTTCGAGGAACTCTCCAGCGTCGAATACCAGAAACGCAACGAAACGCAGGAAATCTTCATTCCGGTCGGCGAACGTCTCGGCACCAAAGTCATTGAATTCAAAAATGTTTCCAAGGCTTTCGGCGACCGTCTGCTGATGGACAACCTGAGTTTCAACGTGCCGCCCGGCGCCATCGTCGGCATTATCGGCCCGAACGGCGCCGGCAAATCCACGCTCTTCCGCATGCTGATGGGCAAGGAACAGCCGGATTCGGGCGAAGTCGACATTGGCACAACGGTCAAACTTGCCTACGTGGACCAAAGCCGCGACTGTCTCGACGGCAACAAGACAGTGTTCGAGGAAATCTCTGGCGGCGCCGACATTCTCACGGTCGGCAAGTACGAAACGCCGTCACGCGCCTACATCGGTCGTTTCAACTTCAAGGGCTCGGACCAGCAGAAGCACGTCGGCCAGCTTTCCGGCGGCGAACGTGGCCGGCTGCACATGGCCAAAACGCTGATCGCTGGCGGCAACGTTCTGCTGCTCGACGAACCGTCGAACGACCTTGACGTCGAAACGCTGCGTGCGCTGGAAGATGCGCTGCTCGAATTCGGCGGCAGCGTCATGGTCATTTCCCACGACCGCTGGTTCCTCGACCGCATCTGCACGCACATCCTTGCCTGCGAAGGCGATTCGCAATGGACCTTCTTTAGCGGCAACTACCACGAATACGAAGAAGACAAGAAGCGCAGACTGGGCGAGGAAGGTGCGAAGCCGAAGCGGATTCGCTACAAGCCGGTCACCCGCTAAGGAGCAAGCTTTCGCAGGGCAAAAAAAGACCCGCTGCTTTGCGGGTCTTTTGCTTGAAACTCGGTTCGCCGGATCAGTGTTCAGCCTTCAGGCTGGCGGCAAAAGCAACTTCCGTACTCTCCGGGAACTGGAACTGGGTGAAGGCACGGTGAATCTCAGCTTCATTCACCCCGGCGCTCTGATCCTGGAAACGAATACCCAGCGGACGACCATTGGAGGCAAGGGTCTGGAAGGCAAAGCGCCAGCGCTGGGCTTCGGCGAGACGCTCGCGCAACTCACGTTCGTTGCTGATTGCGACACCGGCTTGTTTCAAAGAATCCAGGAACTCGTCGAAGGATTCTGTGCTCAGGCTACCCATTTTCATCTCCGTTTATCAGTGCGGTGGTTGCCCACCTATGAGCCGAATAACGCGGGTGTCTGAAACCGGTTGACACAAATTTTCAGGAAGTTGTACAGAATTTATACAGATAAGTTTCCGGGAATATCAGCCCACCGGTGCTGAACAAGCAGCACCAAGCGTTTACAATGCACAATTTGTGGAACACTCGCCTCATGCCTGACGACCGAAAGCCTCTGGAACTACTCGCTCCGGCCAAAAATGCCGAGTTTGGCATGGAAGCGATAATCCATGGCGCCGACGCCGTCTATATCGGCGGGCCAGCCTTTGGCGCGCGGGCCAATGCAGGCAACCCGGTCGCCGAAATCGGCCAGCTCGCCGACTTTGCGCACCGCTACAACGCCCGGGTACTGGTGGCGCTCAACACCATCCTGCACGACAACGAGCTCGAAGAAGCACGCCGTACCGCCTGGGATGTTTACAACGCTGGCGCCGACGCCCTGATCGTTCAAGACATGGGCCTGCTCGAACTTGACCTGCCCCCGATTGAGCTGCACGCCTCGACCCAGTGCGACATCCGGACCACCGAAAAGGCAAAATTTCTAGGGCAGGTCGGCTTTTCCCAAATGGTTTTGGCACGTGAATTATCGCTGGAGCAAATCCGCGACATCCATGCGGCCACCGATGCCATGCTCGAATTCTTCATTCATGGCGCCCTCTGCGTCGCCTTCTCCGGCCAGTGCTACATCAGCCACGCCCATACCGAGCGCAGCGCCAACCGGGGCGACTGCTCGCAGGACTGCCGGCTGCCCTACACCCTGCAGGACGATCAGGGGCGGGTCGTGGCCTTCGAAAAGCATCTGCTGTCGATGAAGGACAACAACCAGAGCAGCAATCTTCAGGCACTGATCGATGCCGGCATCCGCTCGTTCAAGATCGAAGGCCGCTACAAGGATGTCGGCTACGTCAAGAACATTACCGGGCATTACCGGGCGCTACTCGACCACATCATTGAGGAGCGACCGGATTTGCGTCGTGCCTCCAGCGGAAAAACCAGGCTTTTCTTCACGCCCGACCCCGACAAGACCTTTCACCGTGGCACCACAGACTACTTTGTCAATGGCCGGGGTACAGAGATCGGCGCTTTCGACTCGCCAAAATTCATCGGCCAGCCAATCGGCACGGTCACCCGGATCGGGCAAAACTGGTTCGAGATGGAGGCGAGCGCGCCGCTGACCAACGGCGATGGACTCAACTACATGCACAAGCGCGAGGTTTTCGGGGTACCCGCCAATCGCGCCGAAAAGACCGGGAATGTCTGGCGCATTGAACCCAATGTGGACGTTTCCACCCTCCCCGGATTTCGCCCCGGCACGGTCATCAATCGTAATGGCGACCATGCCTGGGAGCAGGCGCTGACGAAAAAATCCGCGGAACGGCGCATTGCAATCGACATGGAACTGTCGGAAACGGCGGAAGGTTTTTCGCTGCAACTGACCGACGAAGAAGGCGTTTGCGCCCGTACGCGCCTGAACGCCGAAAAAACGCTGGCCACCCAACCCGACAAGCTTGAATCTTCGCTGCGCGACAATCTTGGCAAACTGGGCAACACCCTGTTTTCTTCAGCAAAAATAGATATCCGCCTCGATCAGCCGTGGTTTTTACCCGCTTCCAGCGTCAACGCGCTGCGTCGAGCGGCAATCGTTGATCTCGAAGCGGCGCGCGCCGCAGCCTACCGCCGCCCAGCGCGCAAACCGGCGACTGAACCCCCGGCGCCCTATCCCGACGAATCGCTATCCTATCTCGCCAACATCTACAACGAAGCAGCCCGCTCATTTTATGTCCGGCATGGCGTGAAGCTGATGGATGCAGCCTTCGAGGCGCACGAGGAAAGCGGCGAGGTGTCGCTGATGATCACCAAGCATTGCCTGCGTTTCTCGTTCAACCTGTGTCCCAAGCAGGCGAAGGGCATTACCGGCGTGCAAGGGCAGGTGCGTGCCGAGCCAATGACGCTGGTGTCCGGCGGGGAGAAATACACGCTGCGTTTTGATTGCCGCCCGTGCGAGATGCACGTCCTGGGCAAAATGAAGAAGCACATACTGAAGACGCCGCCCCCATCCACTGTCGCCGTTGCGCCGCTGGTTTTTCACCGCAAGCGGTCGACCACCGGCAATCAGTAGTGCGGCGGAATTTCGTCGCGCAAGTTACGCGGCTCGGCGGGCTCGGCGTCGGGTTGCATCTGCTGAAACAGATGACGCAACTGATGCTGCAGCAGATCGATCTGCTGCTGCTGGCGATAAATGGTTCGATTGAGTTCCTCGACCATATCCTCGGTAAGGTTCAATTTGATTTCGAGTTCAGTCAGACGATCTTCCATGAGTTCCTGGCATCCTGCTCGCGGGCAAACCCGCACAAGGAGCCGATTGTAATGCAAGCGTCCGCCTCCCCCTATGCTCACTCAATCCATCACGCTGCACCGTTGCGCCTCGTGTAAGCGCTGGAGCGGGTCACGCCAGGTCGGTGTCGCGGCGCAAACCGTCGAAATCGACAGCGAACAGAGCACGGGCCTGTGCATTGACGGCCCGTGGGATGGCAACGAACGGCGCGCCCGTTCGGCCTGTGGGCATTGGATCGTCTGGCCGGCACTAACGCAGAAAAACGCAAGCGACTGAAATTTAACGGGATAACGGGCGCGACAGCCTGTATCATGTCGCGTCCTGCCCGTTGGGCAGCAACTCCGGCGAAGGCAATCCCTGCGCACCACTGAGGAATCAAAAATGCCCGCCACACACAGCAATCTTCTTGCAGATCGCCTGAAAATGGCGCTCGACGCGCGCCAAGCCCTGCTGGCCCAAATGGAAGCCGAGCAGACCAATGCCTACCGCCTCTTTCACGGCAGCGTCGAGGGCGAACCCGGGCTGACGATCGATCGCTACGGCGACCTGCTGCTCATCCAGACCTTCCACCGCCCGCTGACACCGGACGAACTGATCGAAGTTGAAAGCTTCTACGGCCAAACCTTTCCCGGCCTTGCCACGCTCTACAATGACCGCAGCCAGTCGAATTCACGCATCGCCAACAAGCTGACGCCTGAACAGAACGAGGTCGCCATGCTGCCGCGCGTATTCCTCGAACTGGGCGTCAAATACCGCTTCCAGGGCCGCCATGCGGGGCAGGACCCGTGGCTCTTCCTCGACATGCGTGCCGGTCGCCGGCGGGTGATGCAGGAAATCGCCAGCAAGTCGCTGCTCAACCTGTTTGCCTACACCTGTGGCATCGGCATTGCCGCGGCCAAGGCCGGCGCCCGGCACGTCGTGAACGTCGATTTTTCCGAATCAAGCCTTGCCATCGGCAAGGAGAACGCCCGACTCAACGATTTGCCAATCCGCGTGCGTCTGGTCAAAAGCGACGTTTTTGCGGCGCTGCGCCAGTTCTCCGGGCTCGGCCAGTCGCAGCGCGTTCGCGGCAAAGTCATGCCCCCTTTCCCCAAGCTTGAGCCCCACCAGTTCGACGTGGTTTTCCTCGATCCGCCGCGCTACGCAAAAAGCCCATTCGGCGTCGTGGATCTGGTCAATGACTACGCGGCACTGTTCAAGCCGGCGCTGCTCAGCACGGCGGAAGGCGGAACCCTGATCTGCTGCAACAATGTCGCCGAAGTCTCGCGCGAAGCCTGGCTTGATCAGCTCGAACGCAGCACACGCAAGGCCGGACGCGCAATTCGTGAGTACGAATGGATCACCCCGGAAGCCGACTTTCCAAGCACGGACGGCCAGCCGCCGCTAAAAATCCTCTTGTTGCGCGTCTGACGGCGGGATTCAAGCGCCAGTGAAGAGAATCATCAGGGTCTTGCTGCTGCTCACGATTTCCGGCCTGATCTTTTCGATGGGGATCGCCATGTCTCAGGACAGTCTGCTCTATTTTCCCGACAAGGCCTCCGTCGCGGATTTGGCCACCGGCGGACTTCAGCCCTGGCCAAGCGCAGCGGATTTTCGCGGCCTGTTGGCAGAACCGACCGGCCCGGTGCGCGGTACCGCCATCGTTTTTCACGGCAACGCCGGACACGCAGGTCACCGTCGTTTTTACGCGACGGCGCTCAACCGCCTCGGCCTGCGCGTGATTCTCGCCGAGTACCCGGGCTACGGGCCGCGCGGCGGCGCCCTTGGCGAACAAAGCCTGGTTGCCGACGCGGAGCAGAGTGTCGCTATGGCGCATCGTCAATACGGCGCCCCACTCCTCGTCATCGGCGAATCACTCGGCGCCGGCGTGGCTTCTGCGGCCAGCGCCCGCCAACGCGAAGTAACGGCAAGCCTGCTCCTGATCACACCGTGGGACCGCCTTGAACAGATTGCCTCGCACCACTATCCCTGGCTACCGGTGAAATGGCTGCTGCGCGACAGCTACGACAGCGCCGCCCACCTAAGATCGTTTGGCCGCCCGATACTGGTTGCCGTCGCCGAGCACGACAGCATCGTTCCCGCCCGCTTCGGCACCGCGCTGTACGAGGCGCTTTCTGCACCGAAGCAACTGAAAGTGATCAGGAGCGCAGAGCACAACGACTGGCCAGACCGCGTTGACAATGGCTGGTGGCGCGAGACAATCGATTTTCTGTTGCCTCCGCTGCACTAGATTTTCCCGGTCGGCTATTCGACGAGAACTGCGCGTAAACGCTGCCCCAGTGTCAGCGTCGTCCACCACGACTCCAGTTCATTCTTCAACGCAAAACCGTCAGCCGACAAGCGGTATTGAACGACCGCTTTCGCCCAGTGTGGCCGTGCAGAAGTTACCCAGCCATGGCTGATCAGCACTTTGGCCAATACCGGCTGCAGCACCCGGTCGCCGATGGCGTAATACTGAAACGGCTCATTCAGCCCGAACTGGTGAAGGCTCACCGACAACACGCCTTGCAGCGCGCGCATCAACGAAAAGCGCACGCCATCGATTTCAGCAGGCAAGGCCTTCGTGCTGGAGAGCGGCGGCAACTCAACGAGCGCCTTCGCATAGGGTTCGCGCAACAAGCGGAACGCAAGCCCGATTAACATGATCGCGCACCATCGACCGCAGACGCAGGCATTTGACACATGCCAACATACCAGAAAATCTTTTTCATGAGATTCTCCCAGATCAATTCTAGTGGCAGACGAAACGTCACCCTACGACCAACAGATCAATCCTAGGACACGAAAACGATCCCGTCCACCTCGGAAATCGCGCTACTCGGCAAGAACAGGCTTTGGGGTTTCTCGTACCTTCAAATCTTTCGAATCCTAAGCTTTTCCACTTTTGCCAGCATAACGTGGCAACACAACCCTGAAAATCGACCCTTTATCCAGTTCGCTTTTAACCTCAATACGCCCGCCATGCTTATGGACGATCCCGTAGGACAGTGACAGCCCCAGCCCGGTACCTTTGCCAACCGGCTTGGTTGTAAAGAATGGCTCGAAAATACGACCCATGTGCTCCGGCTTGATTCCTTTGCCGGTATCTTCGACCTCGACCCAGACATTTTCATCGTCATAGCCGGTCCGAATGGTGATCTGCCCCTGATCAGTGATCGAATGCACCGCATTGATCAATAGATTCATGAACACCTGATTAAGTTGTGGAGCAAAACATTCGATCTGCGGAATATTCCGGTATTCCTTGACGACCTTGGCCTTGTACTTGAGTTCGTTCCACACCACGTTGAGTGTGCTGTCGAGCCCCAGTTCCAGATCGGACTTTTGCCACTCCGACTCGTCGACATGAGAGAAATCCTTCAGATCCTGCACGATGCGTTTCACGCGCAGCAGGCCCCCCAACGATTCTGTCAGCAGATTGCCAATATCTTCGCGCAGATACGTGGCGTCGATTTCCTTCTTTACCTGATTGATATCCTGCAAAGAGGAATCCGCCAACGATCCTTCGAGCAACTCATAAGCAGCCAGAAGCTTGAGCAGGTTAGCCACGTAACGCTGCAAGGTGCCGAGATTCGAGCTTACGAAGCCGATGGGGTTGTTGATTTCATGCGCCACGCCGGCTGCCAGTTGGCCGATTGATGCCATCTTTTCAGATTGCAGCAGCTGGTTGTGTGCTTCTTCCAGCTTCTTGATCAACACTTCCTGCCGCGCCTTTTCGGCCAGCAGCGTGGAATTGGCCGTCTGCAATTCAGCAGTCCGGTTCTGCACGCGCTCTTCCAGTTTGTCTCGCGAATCGCGCAAAGCCTCTTCTGCGCGCTTGCGTTCGGTAATATCGCTGAAGCTGAACACACGGCCGACAATGTGCGCACCAAGATGTTGTGCTCGCGACTTGCATTCGAAAACCCGGCCATCCCGGAGCCTGAAAAATTCTTCGGTTTCACTGATGTCGACAATTGCCTGCAAGCGCATACGGCAATGTTCGAAGTCAGCCTCATCCACTTGTCCGGTAATGAATTCAAGAACGGCTGCATCATTTCGGTCCAGCAGCATGGTCTCAGGAAGCCCCCACATACTGCTCAACAGGTGGTTCATGCTGGTGATCTGCCCCTGCCAATCGAGCACCAGAATCCCGTTACCGGTTGATTCGAGCGTTGCCCTCAATTGCGACAGCGTATGCTCCAGCACATCCTCGACCTTGCGCTCGTTCTGGATACCTCTCGCCTGCACCAGCAGCAACGGTCGTCCTTCATGCTCAAGTACCCGGATTGACTTCTCGACACTAAGCATCGTGCCATCAGCACATTGATAGAATCCTTCCTGGCTATCGATGTCCAGATACTGGCCATTGCGAACGTCTTCCCAATAAAAAACGTCCTGTAATGCACTTTCAATATCGGTGATCGCCGTGGCCAGCAGCGTTTCTTCGGAAAAACCGAGCGTCTGCCAGGCAACCCGATTGGCCTTCAATATCCGCAAGTCGCCCGGCTCGACCAGCAACATCAGGTGCGGGCTGTGATCAAGCATCAACTGAGCAAGGCTGCTCATTGATCGACCGCCTTCTGTCCGAGGCGAGTTGCGTCGAAGTAATAGCTGACCCGCTTCCGCGGGCTGAGATAGTTATAGACCTCCAAGGACACCTGCGCTGGCCGGATGGGTTTGGTAATGTTCAGATCCGTCTCGTTATTCAGATCGAGCAGGATTGCCTCATCCCGAGGAATACCCTCATCGTAGATCACCAGCACGGGCTTCATCGGCCGTGCCGTATTGACGGTGGCGACCATGCCGATCGCCCCGTTGGAAAGCTGAACGATGGTTCCTGGCGGATAGACGCCGAGGCAGCGAATGAAAACCTGAAGAAGCTTTGGGTCGAATTTGCTGCGCAACTTGGCAAACATCAGCGACAGTGCTTCATTTGGCGTCAGGGCCTCGGCGATGTTGAGCGGGTTGCATAGCTTGTCGTAATGGTTGGCCAGCACTACGATGCGCGAAAGCAAACCAATCGACTCGCCCTTGAGTTTTGCCGGATATCCACTGCCATCGGTGAATTCGTGGTGCTCCCTGATGATCGCCAGAACGGCAGGTGCAAAATTAAGACGCTGGCCAATTTCGACCCCGTACTGGCAATGCATCTCGTACAAATGCTGCTCGGCTTTTGTCAGCGGCTCTGCCGTCATCAAAACACGACTTGAGACTTCCTTTCGCCCGACATCGTGAAATAGCGCCCCCATGCCCAGCGTACTCACGAGTTCCTGCGGCAAATGAAGATCGCGCGCCATCATCATCGACAGCATGGTCACGTTCAGGGAGTGGAAATACAATTCTTCGCCCCCCATTGTGTCGCCCATGACATGAATGGCAAGCTCCGGCGCGCAAAGAATTGACTCGGCAATCTGCGTCACCAGTTGCGACGCCTGACGCACGGTTTCTGCCGGCTGGGAAAACAGATCTTTCTCTATATTACGAATGGTCTTGGCGGTATTGATAAAGGCATTCTCAATACGCGCCGCCGCTTCACGCTGCGCTTTTATCTGCGCCATCATGACGCGTTTGGCGGCTAGTGCCTGCGTGATGTCCGGCGCAGGCTGTGTCATTTCCGGCGACACTTCGGGTGCCGGCCGAGATGCCCCCCCCGTGATTGCGGGCACTGGATCCAATGTGCCCGGTGTGGGCTGCGGCTGCGCTGACAGTGGCGAAACCGCTGGCGGCGTGCTTTGGCGTGGTGGGTCAAGGTCACTCAAAGCCCGGTTGCAACTAACCGTCTTCAGGCCCAGGCTACGGATGATTTTGATCTGTTCTTCGGACTTGATCTTGAAATGACTGAAGGTAAAGGGATGCTCAAACCAACTCATATGAAGATCGATATACAGTCCGACCCGGAGTTGATCCATGCTGATGCTGAAATTATCTGACATGACCCAGCGCTTTCACCCAATTCAGACGCTTTGCCAAACCGTTGATTTGGGGAATGAAATTACACACCTTCAGCCCCCACATTTGACGATTTTGGCAGCCAGATGCGAAACCGGGCGCCCTTGCCTTCGCCGCTGAATACATCGAGCTTGCCACCGTGCCGTTTAACAATGATGTCGTAAGAAATAGACAACCCCAGCCCGGTCCCCTGCCCGACCGCCTTGGTCGTAAAGAAGGGCTCAAAAATTCGGCTCATCACGGCGTCTGACATGCCTTTGCCGGTGTCTTCCACCTCGAACCACACCCCGTCATCGGCAATGCCGGAGCGCACAAAAATCGTTCCCCGGTGTTCGATCGCATGCGCCGCATTGACCAGCAGGTTCATGAACACCTGGTTGATCTGCGCCGGGTCGCAATCCACCTCGGGGATGTCGCCCAGTTCACGCACCACCTCGGCCTTGTATTTGAGCTCGTTCGAGACCACATTCAGCGTACTTTCCATCGCCGCATTGAGGTTGGCCAACTGGCGACCGGTCTGATCGACGTGTGAAAAGTCCTTCAGATCCTGCACGATTTTTGTTACCCGGCTGAGGCCAGCCTGCGACTCGGTGAGCAGCGATGGCAAGTCCTCGCGCAGGAAGTCGAGATCGGCTTTTTTTATCGCAGCAGCAAGCACGGTCACATCCGCGCCTTTGCCCACGGCCTCATACGCCGACACCACATCCAGCAGATGACTGATATACGTTTTGAGTGTGCCGAGGTTGGAGTTGACGAAGCCAATCGGATTATTGATCTCATGTGCGACACCGGCAGCCAGTTGCCCGATGGCTGCGAGCTTTTCCGATTGCAGCAATTTTTGCTGGGTATCCTCGTATTTGTTCAGTACCTCGACCAGTTTGGCCTGATCGCTGGTCAATCGCGCATTGGCATCTGCCAGTTCACGGGTGCGCTGGCTGACCTGAGCGTCCAGTCCGCGATTCAGTTCAAACAACGAGTCATTGCGGGCGGCGATCACCCCATACAAGGCATTCATCGCGTCAATCAAACTGGAGGTTGCTGGATCGGTCTGTATTTCCTTCTCTTCCAGATAAGCGCTTTCGGCCGTCACCCCCCTCCTGATTTTACGAATCTGCCGCGCCATTGACTGATCGATGCCGAGAATGTGTTGCGCCAGCCAGCTCGTGAGGAATCGCAAGAGATGTTCCATGCCTTTGTCTGACGGGAACTCGCACATACGCCCCACCTGCTGCGCAAAGCGCCGATGAATCGCCTTATGCGCCTCAACAAAGCGCGGATCGCACCCGCTGGACACCATCAGAGTCTCTTCATGAGCAAAGTGCATCGCAGCATATTTAACCAGCTTGTCGAGCAGTGACTGAGTATCTTCCTTACTGCTGTTCTGCGACTGACGTTCAATCACCAGATTGATGATGCGTACCAGTTGCTGGTGCTCGCCATCGACGATGGTCTCCCCGGTCATGAACTGCTCACCCCATACAAAGGCAGCCATATTTTTACGCCCCAGTCTGACGTTCAGTCACGAGCATCACCTGCATCAACCCCTGTTCGTGAGATCCGCATCGAGCAATACCGATCCGTCCGGCCCCCAGTTCACCTGCGTGATGCCTGGCTCAAGCGCTTCCAGACGCTGGGCTTCGAGGGTCTCTGGGGTGATGTCGCCCATATCAAGGCGCACCAGATTAGCCAGTTGCCGGTTTTCCAGCATCAGCTCGCGATGCGCCAGCGATTGTGCAATGGCCGACAGCAGTTCGTAATCATTCCACGGCTTGCCAATAAAACGGTCGATACCGATCTCGTTGACCGCACGCACCAAGGCATTGAGGTCGGCATAGCCGGAGAGGATCAGGCGCGCAGCATCCGGCTGGATCTCCTTCACCACCTTGAGGAACTCGATGCCATCCATTTCCGGCATTCGGAAGTCGCTGAGGAACAGATCGAAAGGCTCATGCCGCGCCCGTTCGATCGCCTCCAGAGGTGACCCAAAGGTTTCGACCTCCAGCGCAAATGTCTTGTTGCCAACGGTGCATGGCGCCACGCGCAACAAGCGCTTTAGCGATTTGAGGATCGAATCCTCGTCATCAAGAATCAGAATACGGCTCATGCTTCCTCCTGCCGAATGTGGAGCGTGTAGGTCTGCTGATCACCGCTTTCAAGTTTGACCAGCTGACTGATGATTTCCCTGGTCAGTACGCTGCCCTTGGCCAGCAACAAATAGCCGTCGCGGTGACTCAGATCACGTGCCAGAACCATGCCTGATTTCAGGTGCAATGGCCGTAGTGGCGCCTCGCTGACTTTCGAGTGGCAGCGTTCGGCCAGCAGTTCGGCAAAAGCATCGACCAGTTGCGGGTCGTAACGCTTGCCGCGATTGCTGACCAGAAAGGCGAGTGCTTCATCCGGCTTGAGCGACCGCTGAACCAGCGTACCCGCCTGCAGCGCGTCGTAGTCATTGACCACCGAAAGCAGCCGGCTACCGAACGGGATCGCAATGCCGGCCAGGCGCTCGGGAAAACCGGTACCGTCGAAACATTCGTGGTGATGCCGAACAAGCAAGGCAGCATCACGCAAACGCTCAATCGACATCAGGATATTCTGACCGATTACGGGGTGTTTCATTACCTGCACACGATGCTCCTGCGTCAACAGGGTGAAGGGTTTGGTTAGCAGCTCATCGGGCAGCCCGATCTTGCCGATGTCGTGCAGCAGGGCGGCAAACATTACATTCTGCACGTCGGCCTCGCCCAGATCGAGGCGCTGCGCCAGAGCACGCGCATTGTCGGCAACGCGCCGGCCATGTCCGGCCAGCTGGCTGCCGATCTGCCCGCTGCGCAGCTCCACCAACCCGGCAAAGACCTGCACCGTGATGAGGAACGCCTTCTTTAATTCGCCATGCGACTGCTCGACAAAGGAGAGCGCCTGACTCAACTCAGCCGTACGCTCCGCGACCTTCTGTTCGAGGCTGGCATTAAGGGTCTTCAGTTCGTCGTTCTGGCGCAGGGTCAGCTCGGTCAGGCGGCGGTTCTCTCTCTCCAGTTGCTGCCGCACCAGCGCATCACGGACGACGATGATGATTTCGTTGTCATCCCAGGGTTTCGAGATATAGCGGTAAATCTCGCCCTCGTTGATTGCGGATACTGTCGAAGTAATGTCGGCATAGCCCGTAAGCAGAATGCGCATGACACCCGGCCAGCGTCCGCGCACCGCCTTGAGAAAGGTGGCGCCATCCATTTCCGGCATGCGCATGTCGGAAATCACCAGATCAACGACTTCTTTTTCAAGAATATCCAGCCCTGCCTGACCGCTTTCGGCAATTAAAATCCGGTAGCCATGCGGCCTGAACAGCCGGCGTAGCGACGACAGAATGCCTGGCTCGTCGTCGACAAAAAGCAGGGTCGATGGCTCGCTGATTTCGCTCATATTTTCATTCCGGAAGAACCTGTTTTTTCTCAATAGGCAAAATTACTCTGAAAGTCGTTCCTTTCCCGACCTGACTTTCAACCTCGATCCGCCCGTGGTGCGCCTGAACAATGCTATACGAAAGCGATAGGCCAAGCCCGGTACCTTTGCCGACCGGCTTGGTCGTAAAGAAAGGGTCAAAAACACGCGACAGATTTTCGGGAGGGATGCCTTTCCCAGTGTCGCTGACTTCGACCACCACCGACTGACCTTCATCTGCCAGATGGGTGCGCAGGGTAATCTCACCCTTTTCCTCGATCGCCTGCCCGGCGTTGACCAGCAGATTCAGGAACACCTGATTGATCTGCGAAACCTGGCAGTAAATCAACGGCAGCTCGCCAAGCTCCTTGACGACCTTGCACTTGTACTTGAGCTCGTTCCAGACAATATTAAGCGTCGATTCCAGCCCCTGATTGAGGTTGGCATAGTCCGATTCCTGCACGCCGGCGCGTGAGAATGTCTTCAGATCGAGGACGATGCGACGCACGCGATCAATGCCATCACGCGATTCCGTAATGAGCTGGAAGATGTCGTTCCGCACGAAATCCAGATCGCGGTCCTTGCAAATTTTATCGATACGGGATCTTGCGCCCTCGACATCGGCCGCAAAATCACCTTCACTCATCGCCTTGCCGTAGGCATCTACGATGAACAGCAGGTCGTGAAGATAGCCATCGAGCGTGCCGAGATTCGAATTCACGAAGCCGATCGGGTTGTTCAACTCATGCGCCACACCAGCCGCCAACTGGCCGATGGAAGCCATTTTTTCGGATTGCAACAGCTGGTTGTGCGCTTGTTCGAGTTTTTTGTTCAGCACACGTTGTTCACTCAGCGACTGGCTCAGACTTTGTTCGGCCAGTTTGCGCTCGGAGATATCCGACAGTACGCCATCGTAAAACTCCACGCTGCCATCTTCCGCAAGAGTAATGTTTGTTTCACCAGTGATCCAGCAGATCTTCCCATCCCCGGTCAACAGTCGATACTCCTGCTGGAAGGGGCTGCGGCCGCTTGCCGTATAGTCGCTTACCTCACGCATCACCCGTTTCAGATCATCCGGGTGAACCATTTCGGCAAACGGGGGTTTGCCATCGAGCAGCGATTCTGCATCGTAGCCCCACTGGCTGACATTTGGAGAAACAAAAGCCACCGGCCACCCATCCTCGGCACGCCAGCGAAAACAGACCACCGAACTGGCATTCACCACCCGGCTGGCGAGGCTCAGCGCCAGATCCGATTTGCGCTTGCTGATCAAACGCCAGACAAAGTTGGCAATCAACTGCACCGAATCAACATCAACATTTCCGTAGTCGCTGGCCTTGTTGCCGACGCCGGCCATCAGTCGCACTTTGCCGTCCTCGATGACCGGCACGCTCATCAGTCGCGCCAAGGCAGAGTGCCCTTCCGGCAAACCCTTCTTGTTTTCCGCGTTGGCATAGTCGTTGAACACCACCGCTTTTCGCGTGCGCGCAGCTTCAGCCCAGATACCGGCCTGACTGATCGGATAA
>CAJAHZ010000056.1 GCA_903939665.1 uncultured Pseudomonadota bacterium
CATCGGCTGCCGGTACGCATAATCCAGAAACCGCCTCGACGAACCGCCGGTTGTCCTTCCCCCTGCGTCAGAATAGTTGTCGCCTCTATAAACAAGAACCTGGGGCGGCGATAAGGGATGGAAATGGCAAGGTACTCAGAGAAATTCAAAGGCAGAGCGGTCGCACGATTGCTGCCGCCGGAAAGTGCACCAGTGGATATAGTTGCCCGTGAAGTTGGCATTGGATCAGGGACATTGCTACGTTGGCGTGATGACGTGCAGTCCATGCCCGCCCGAGGGCGGGCATGGACTGCGGCGTCGCGGTTGGAGGCCGTGATCGTCACGGCGACACTGGATGAAGCCAGCAAGAGCGCATGGTGTCGCGAGCATGGCGTCTATCAGGCCGAGCTAGACAAGTGGCGCGCCAGTGCCACTACGGCGCTGGCTGAACCGGAAGAGGCGCGAGCCAGTCCGCAGGCGACGCGACAAGACCGCAAGCGCATCAAGGAGCTCGAACGCGAACTGTTACGTAAAGACCGGGCGTTGGCCGAGACCGCAGCCCTGTTAGTTCTCTCAAAAAAAGTCGCGGTGATCTTCAACAAGGGCGAGGCCGAATGATCGGTCTCGAAGATCGCCAAGCCTTGGCCAAAGACATTCATGCGGCACACACCACCGGCGCGCGGCTCAAGCCGGCCTGCGCGATTGCCGGCATTGACTTGCGCACCTTGCAACGCTGGAAAACCGTTGACGGCCTGATCAGTGGCGATGGCCGGCCCTTGGCCGTGCGCGCCACGCCCAAGCACGCCTTGAGCGAAACCGAGCGTGCGCAGGTGCTGGCTGTCGCTAACGAGCCGCGCTTTGCTGCGGTGCCACCAGCGCGCATCGTCCCCATGCTGGCCGACGACGGTATTTATCTGGCCAGCGAATCCACGTTCAGCCGTGTGCTGAAGGCGCACGGGCAGACCACACACCGCAGTCGTGCCAAGGCACCCAAGGCTGGACGACCGCCCACCACGCACATTGCCAACAGCCCGCGCCAGGTGTGGTGCTGGGACATGACCTATTTGCCGGCGCAGGTACTGGGGCGCTGGTTTCATCTCTATCTCATCCTGGATTTGTACAGCCGAAAGATTGTCGGCTGGGAGGTGCATGACAGCGATCACGCCGATCATGCCGCACATCTGGTGCGCCGTACGGCACTGGCTGAGGGGATTGCCGCGCTCGCCACCAAGCCCGTGCTGCACGGTGACAACGGCTCGACGCTCAAGGCGACGACGGTGTTGGCGATGCTGAACTGGCTGGGCGTCAAACCCTCGTATTCGCGCCCTCGCGTTAGCGACGATAACGCTTATGCGGAATCGCTGTTTCGCACCGCCAAGTATCGGCCAGAGTTTCCTGTCAAAGGGTTTGCCGATCTTGACGACGCCCGTGCCTGGGCGGTCAGTTTCGTGCGTTGGTACAACGTGGACCATCGACACAGCGGCATTCGCTACGTCAGCCCCGCGCAGCGCCATGCCGGCGAGGATCGCGCGATTCTGGCAGCTCGACATGCACTGTACGCCACCGCTCGCGAACTCAACCCGGCGCGTTGGTCAGGCAAGACGCGTAACTGGTCGCCGGTCGGCGCCGTGACGCTTAACCCCGAACGCGATTGCGTCGTCAAAGCGCATTCGGCGGGCAACGATATTCAACCGTTGACTGCATGACTGAGGCGACAACTACCTTGACGCGCGCCG
>CAJAHZ010000057.1 GCA_903939665.1 uncultured Pseudomonadota bacterium
CGCTTTCTGCAGTCATAAGCACCTCTCTTTTCGGAGGTGCTTCGGTGTTGTTTGTGAACATATTTTGTGCCTCTAAAGCAACCGTTCATACAGCTGCCGTTCTTTGTTTTATTCCGGTAATATGACGCCACCTAGCGCTTTTCCGCTCTTTGCAGGGTTTGAAGGAGCAAGGAAGCTTATTGCGGACGCGAGTTCTCTGTTATGGCGGATGTTTTTTGATTTTTTGCCTGAAAATCTCAACTTTTTTTGACCGGGGCGAAGCTGCGATCGGTAGCAGTCCGCCATTTGCTCGTCAGATTGTTCAGGTTGTTTTTTTAGGTTTGATTGCAACATTTTTTTCCGGGTGCGCAATCAAGCGCAGTGGCTACGACGTCCCAGAGATTCCGCTCCCCGATCAGTACAGAAACTCCTCATCTGAAGCTTCGCCCGCACCAACTGCGGTGCCCAGCGAAGCAGCTTCAAATACTGCAACGCCCGATTCGCAGGACGTCGGGATGGTCGAGTGGTGGCGCTCGTTCGGCAACACTGAGTTATCCGCGCTGATTGATCGTGGAATTGCGAATAACCCTGATGTGCGTATTGCCACCCTCAAAATAGCGCAAATCAAGGCACGAGCTGATCAGGCGCGAGCCGATCAGCTTCCCTCTATTTCAGCAAACCTCGGTGAGTCGATTCAAGCGCCGGGCGGGCAGGTGGGTAGCGTTCCCGTTGACGCAGGGGATAACAAGAAATCCCAGAAACTCTATCAGGCAAGTATTCGCGGCAACTGGCGCATTGATCTGTGGGGCGAGCAAAGCGCTCTGGCAGAATCTGCGGGGCTACAGGTCTGGCAAGCGGCGTTCGAACGGGACAATGTCCAAAGAGGCATGGTTGCGAACCTTGCTTCCAGTTATGTAGAGTACCTTTCACTCAATGATCGCTTGCGGATCGCCAAAGAGGCCGATGTGGTCTTGAGCGGTGTTCTATCGACTATCGAGAAACGTGTTGAAGCCGGCGATGCAACAGTGATCGAACTGGAGCAGCAGAAGGCCGCCATCTTCGCCGTTCGGGCGACGATACCCAGTCTCGAACAGCAGCGTGAAGACGCCATTACGAGCATCGCGTTTTTGGTGGGAACGGTTCCCGGTGCATTGTCTTTATCTGATGACGGTCTCGACACGCTCTTGTTGCCGACGGTTATTCCCGCCCTGCCTTCTTCCCTGATCTTGCGTCGACCTGATGTGCGTTCAATGGAGGCGAAGCTGCTGGCTGCCGATGCCGACGTTGATGTCGCTCGCGCCCGTATTCTCCCGCCGCTCGATTTGTCGGCACAGATAGGCTATAGCAGTCTTGTCATGTCAGGACTGTTCCAGCCGCTGAGCCTTTTCTGGAATGCCATCGCCAATCTGACGGTAAGTATTTTTGACAGTGGGAAACTCACCAGTCAGAAAGACCAAGCGAAGTTTGCTCACGAAGAAATGGTGGAAACCTATGCACGGACTATTTATCAGGCGGTGCGAGAAGTGGAGAGCGCGCTTGCGGCCATTCGGCTAACGGCAAAACGTTTTGATGCGCAGCAGGAAGCAACGGCAGCGGCCCAGCGTGCATGGGATAGCAGTAGCGAGGCTTACGCTGTGGGTGGGCTGGATCATCTTACGTTGCTGGATTCCGGGCGGACTTATCTTCGTTACCTTGATGACTATCAGCGTATCAAGATGGATCGTCATCGCGGCTATATCAGCTTGTTTCAGGCGCTTGGCGGAGGCGCGGATTTTGGACAGGCTATTTCGGGGAAAGGTGTTCGACCAACGCCGGTCCGGGGAAAATTTGCCGGTTCCGTAACCGTGCCTGTTCAGAAAAAAATCGCGCCGGTCGAGGGCGTTGAATGGGCGGCGGTTCAGATTTCTGAGGATGGCGGGACATGGAAGGTTGAGAGTTTCTGGCAGGTGGAGTTGCCAGGTTTGTATCATCGGGTTGCTATTGGTCCGACCTGGCGTGATTTACGCAACCGCTATCCGAAGCTGATGGAGGGGCGCATCGTACGGCCACGTTTAACCGGTCGGATCGAGGATAGTGTCGATGGCCAGTCTGCCTGGTATCGTTTGTATGTCGCAAAATTTTCGACTCCTGCCTCAGCAGAAACGCTTTGTGCGGCGTTGAAGGCAACTTATCAGCGTTGCCGTGTCGTTTCTTCGACTTCGGATGAGGCGGTCGTTGCAGCCGCCGCGCAGCAGACGGATGTGGTTTCGTCTCATGGCGCCAAGCCGAAAGCAGATGTGCCGCTGCAGCTTGCAAAGGCCTCTGCGCTACCACTGGCGAAAGATGCTGAAGCACCCTCGAATCCTTTGCCTGTTTCGGAGGCAAAAGGTTCGTTAGTCGAGCCTTCATTTAATGCGATAAAGCCAGAGCTTGCCAAAGAGAAGTTGGCTTACACAGTGCAATTGGGCGCCTTCTCTAATCTGGAGAATGCGGCTATTTCGTATGCATTCTGGCGATTCAGAGACTACGACGCCTACGTTTCCGAGTTCAAGGATGCGGAGGGGCGAAACTGGTATGCAGTGCGCACCGGTATTTATTCGCAGCGTCGTGACGCAGCTGCGGCGGCTGCTTCGCTCAGACGCAAAGAAAGCGCGTCTGCCGTTATGGTGCCGACAATGGTGGATAGAGCCGGCAAGCCCGTTGCGCTTGCGGTTAGCGATCTTAAGCTGCCAAGTGCCGCGTCGGTGCCTCCTGTTGTCCCCGAGCCGCCAGAGGCGCCCATGGCAGATGTCGCCAAAAATGAGCAGGTGCCTGTCGTTCCGCTCGAAGATCGCAAGGAGAGTTTTGCCTATTCGGTTCAGTTGGGCGCTTTCTCTGCGGTCGAAAATGCCGGGCTGTCGTTTGCATTCTGGCAGGGCAAGGGCTATGAGGTGTTTGTCTCGGAGATTAAGGCCACCGATGGGCGGGTGTGGTACGCCGTTCGCACTGGGGTGTACCCGCAGCGAAATGATGCTTCTGCTTCCGCATTATTTTTTGGGCGCAGTGAAGCTGCTCCTGCCGTGGTGGTCAAGACGGCTGTCGATAAAACGGGTTTGCCAAGAACGATCGATATGGGTAAATTTTTGCCGGTCACGCTTGCGGTAGAAACGCGTAATTTAGCGACCGCGCCAACTGAAAAATCGATCGTAACGAATGCCCAGCTTGCGAAAAAAACCTTTGTACCGAAGGGCGTTTTCAAGGGACGGCAGGCTTTTGCCGTCCAGTTGGCGGCGTTTTCAAGCCTTGAGAATGCAGCCAAGTCGTTGCATGAGTGGCAGGGCAGAGGTTATGAGCCGTATATTTGTGAAATTCAGGATGCTGAGAAGCGAACTCGCTATGCGGTTCGAGTCGGCGCGTTTTCGCAGCGCAGGCAGGCCACTACCCTGGTCCGCTCAATCGGGCGGAAGGAAGACGTACGGGCCATGTTGGTGCCGGCCGTGCTGGATGCTTCCGGCAGGATGGCTGTTGTTGATGCCTCTGCACTTGATCAGTCTTATGGCGGTGAGAATTGAAGCTGGCTTGCCCCGGTATCAGGGGCGAAACGGGTTGCGGCGCGACGGTTCCGTGCCGCCGACGATTTTTTCGCTTGGAATTTTGCAAGTTTTCGGCCATAGCCTTTCAGAATACAAATCATAACCATGGCCGATAAATTTCCCCATACCGTGGTGCAGTGCCTGACGGCGATTGCTCAGCATCACGGCCTGCAGATAAATCCGGAGCGCCTGATCCACGAATATGCGCTGGCGGATGAAGAGCCTGCGCTGACATTGTTGCTGCGCATGGCGACGGAAATCGGTCTAAAAGCCAAGGACGAAAAACTCTCTTGGGAAGGTCTGTTTGCGCTGGAGGGGGTTTTCCCGATTCTTGCCCGTCTGGCAAACGGGACTGCCGTTATTGTCGCCGGTATTCGTAGCGATGAGGGTGGTGGGCATGTAGCGGTGCTGAACCCGTTGGCCGATATGGCGACGGTGGCGCTGGTAGATAAGGAGAACTTTTGCCGGCAGTGGGAAGGCGATGTTGTTTTTCTGAAACGCACCCATACGCTGGCTGACCCGGATCAGCCGTTCAGCCTGCGTTGGTTCATTCCCGAGATATGGAAGCAGAAAGCGGCGTTCAGAGACATTGTCATTGCGGCTGCGGCATTGCTTGTGCTGGGGATGGCGTCGCCGATCTTCTTTCAGTTGGTGATTGATAAAGTACTGACCCACCAGAGCGTCTCGACGCTCTGGGTGCTGACGGTTGGCGTTGTGATCGCGCTGGCGTTTGAGTCCTTGTTTATTTATCTGCGGCAGATTCTGCTGCTGGCGGCCACCAACAAGATTGACATGCAGATTACCCGACGTGCATTCGGCCATCTGCTTTCCTTGCCGATCGACTATTTTGAGACGACCTCTGCCGGCGTGGTGACTCGTAACATGATGCAGTTGGAAAGCATCCGGAACTTTCTGACGGGAAGACTGTTTTTTACCGCGCTCGACACTGTTGCGCTACTGGTTTATTTGCCAATCCTGTTTTTTTATTCGTTCAAACTGGCATTGATTGTGCTGGCGTTTTCTCTGGTTGTTGCCGGGATTATTGTCGCCTTGCTGCCAACCTACCGCCGCCAGCTCGATCAGGTCAATATGGCCGAAGGCAAGCGGCAGGCGCTCCTTGTTGAAACCATTCATGGCATGCGAACGGTCAAGGCATTGGCTATCGAACCGATGCAAAGACGCTCGTGGGACCAGCTCTCTGCTGAGTCCATTGGACGGCATTTTCGGGTCGGGAAAACGTCGATTACTGGCGTTGCGATTACCGACTTCATCGGTAAGATGATGCCTATAACGATCATTGTCATCGGCGCACAAAACATTTTCGATCAAACGATGACGGTGGGTGCGCTGATCGGTTTTCAGATGCTTTCCGGGCGGGTTTCCGGCCCGTTGATGCAAATCGTCGGACTGATCAACGAGTATCAGCAAACGCGTGTTTCGGTCGATTTGCTGGGGCAGATCATGAACCGCCCTTCGGAGGGTCGAGGTGCCGGCGGACTTCGCCCCTTGCTGAAGGGCGAGATCAGTTTTGATGAGGTTACATTTCGCTATCCCGGCGCCAGTGCGACAGCGCTGGATCGCGCGAAATTTACGATTCAGGAAGGCACGGTAGTCGGTATCGTGGGTCGAAGCGGTTCGGGCAAGACTACGCTGACCAAGTTGATTCAAGGACTCTATCCCGTTCAAGAGGGTATTGTTCGCTTTGATGGTGTTGATGCCCGCGAAATTGATCTGTCGCATCTTCGCCGGCAGATTGGTGTCGTTCTGCAAGAGAATTTCCTGTTTCGAGGTACGGTCCGCGAGAATCTTACGGTTACGAGGCCCGATGCTTCGTTTGAGGAAATCGTCGCGGCATCTCAAGCGGCGGGAGCCGATGAGTTTATTGAACGTCTCGCCCAGGGGTACGACACGCCTCTCGAGGAAAATGCTTCCAATTTAAGTGGTGGTCAGAAGCAACGTCTCTCGATCGCACGTTCGCTTCTCGGCAAGCCGCGTATTCTGATTCTCGACGAAGCGGCCAGTGCTCTTGATCCGGAGAGTGAGGCCATTTTTATCCGCAATCTTTCGCAAATCGCGGTCGGTCGTACGGTAGTTATGATCTCCCACCGCCTGTCTACGCTGGTCAACGCCAATGCAATTCTGGTGATGGAGCGGGGGCGGCTGGCCGATTGCGGTCGGCACGAAGAGTTGCTTTCGCGTTGTGAAACCTATCAGCAATTATGGAACCAGCAGACAAGTCATCTATAAGCCGATTGGCGAAAGCCAGGCAGGCTATTTTCGGCTTCGGCAAGAAGGCGAAAACGCCGTCTGCTGGCATGACGGAGATCGATTTTCTACCGGACGCCGACGAAATCGAGCGGCGCCCTTTGCCGCGTCAAGCGCGCATCACTTTGCACGTTGTCGCGGCAGCGCTGGTTTCTTTTTTATTATGGGCGACTTTTTCTGACATTGATCTGGTTGTCGTGGCGCACGGTCGTCTGGTCACGCCATTGCCGAATATTGTGGTGCAACCGCTTGATACGTCGATTATTCAGAGCATTGATGTTCGTAGTGGGCAGATCGTTAAAAAGGGCGAGCGCCTGGCCACCCTCGATCCGACTTTTACTGAGGCCGATGAGTCGCAGCTTCGAACGCGCCTTCACAGCCTTGACAATCAGTTGCAGCGAATGGAGGCGGAGCTTTCGGGCAACAAGGCGGCAGGGGTGACTGCTTTGGATGCCGACAGTCAGTTGCAACTGCGTTTGTCCGGTGAGCGTCATGCCAGTTACGCATCACAAGTGCGCAGACTTGACGAGACGGTTGGCCGCTTGCGCGCGACACTGGAGAGCAATCGGCGCGATCAGCAGGCGCTCGCTTCGCGTGTCAGGGTTCTCAAGGAAATGGAGTCGATGCAAGAGGATCTGGTTGCCAAGAAATATGCCGTGCGAGGCCGACTTCTCGATGCGCAGGACAGGGCGCTTGAAGCCGAGAGAAATTTGGACATGGCCAGAAACAGGCAAGTCGAACTCGGACGTGAACTTGCTGCGCTTGAAGCAGAGAAGATGTCGTTTGAAACCGGTTGGCGGCAGAAAATGATGGAGGAGTTGCTGACTGTTTCGCGCGAACGAGATTCGGTGAACGAGCAGTTACAGAAGGCCGACAAACGCCATAAATTGGTTGTGCTGACATCGCCGACCGATGCGGTTGTCCTCGATATAGCAAAGCTTTCTCAAGGCTCAGTGGTTCAGGCCGCTGAAAAACTTTTTACGCTGGTCCCTTTGGGGGCTGAACTGGAAGCGGAAGTGCAGATCGATTCGATGGATGTCGGCTACTTGAAGCTCGGTGATGTAACGCACATCAAGCTGGATGCTTATCCTTTTCAACAACACGGAATGCTTGACGCAAAACTGCGTACGATCAGCGAGGATGCTTTTCGTCGCGACGCGACGACCGGAGCAGACGCTTTTTATATGAGCCGCATCACTTTAGCGGCAGGGCGTCTGAAAAAAATGCCGGAACATGCGAAGTTGTTACCGGGCATGACTTTGACTGCAGAGATTCTGGTTGGCAAGCGCTCGGTCATCTCCTATCTTCTCTGGCCGCTCACAAAAGCGATGAGCGAGTCCCTTCGCGAGCCGTAGCGATTTGCGGACCAGGCATCCTGAGAGAGTATGACCGAGCTTTTTTGCTTGTTGCCTAAGGAGTAAGAACTCGCGATGGCTACCGATATCACCGACAAGGAAAAGCGTGCTTTCCGGGCTGCATTGAGGTCGGCTGGGTTCGGCCAGCCAAAGGCTCAGTACAATCTGGGATTGATGTACGCCAACGGCGTTGGCGTTGCGCAGGACTTCAAGCAGGCTTTGTATTGGTATGTTCAAGCCGCCGAGAATGGCCTGCCCGCAGCGCAGTACTTGTTGGGCAGCAAATACGCCAGCGGCGTGGGCGTTGAGCAGGACGCGCAGAAAGCTTTGTTGTGGTATCTCAAGGCGGGAGAGCAAGGATTGCCGAAGGCGCTCTTCAAGCTCGGAAAAATTTACGCTACTCCGCAGTCTGACCTTGCAGTGCAGTGCTTTCGCCGGGCTGCGGAAAAAGGACTGGCTGAGGCGCAGTCGTTTATTGCTGCGGAATATGCCAGCGAAAAATCTTCTGTACAGGATTTTCCGCAGGCTTTGATCTGGTACCAAAAGGCGGCTGAGCAGGGTTTGGCAGCGGCGCAATGTGCGCTGGGCAATATGCTGTTCCATGGTCATGGTTGCGCGCCTGATATGCAAAAGGCGTTGGGTTGGTATCGCAAGGCCGCTGGGCGGAATTTTGCAGCCGCACAAATCATACTGGAGCATATTGATGCTCAGAGCGGTGCTCGATCCGAGCACCGCTCCCGTACTAAAGCCGTAGCACTGGAACGCAGACAATCGGCGGCACGATGGGTAAAAGCAGCAGAGCAAGGGGATGCCGACGCTCGATACCATCTTGGTTTGATGTTTGAGCAGGGCTTGGGTGTGGAGCCTGATTCTGTGCAGGCTGACTTGTGGTTTCGCAAGGCGGCTGAAGAGGGGCATGCGAAAGCTCAGTCCAAACTTGGACGGTCGTACGAGAGACGGTGCGAGAAGGATGCCGTAGATTGGTACCGCAAGGCGGCAGAGCAAGGCGATAGTGAGGCCCAATCTGCGTTGGGCAGGCTGTATTTTACGGGTCAGAGTGTTGAGCAGGATCTCGGGCAGGGTTTTTTCTGGTACCTGAAAGCCGCTGAGAGCGGCGATCCTCTAGCCCAACTCAAACTCGGCGACCTGTGCAGCGACGGACTTGAGGCGGTCGCTACTGACTGGTATCGGAGGGCGGCAGAGCACGGTGTTGCAGAAGCCCAGTGCATTCTTGGGCGCCGATACGCAAATGGTGCGGCGGGTGCGCCGAACGATACGCTGGCTTTGTTCTGGTATGAAAAAGCGGTCGATCAGGATTTTGCGGAAGCGCAATGGGCGCTGGGAGAGATGTTTGCCCTTGGTCGCGGTGTGCCGCAGGATTTTCAGCAGGCGGTGTCCTGGTACCGCAAGTCGGCGAAACAAGGGTTTGCGACAGCGCAGAACGCGCTTGGTGTTTCCTACGCCAACGGTGAGGGCGTCGGGAAGGACAACAGGCAGGCAGTGTCGTGGTGGTCAAAAGCGGCAGAGCAGGGCCACGCAGAGGCGCAATTCAATCTGGCGGGAATGTACAACAAAGGCGTTGGCGTTGCGCAGGATGCAGCGCAGGCCGAGCGTTTGTATCTCGATGCTGCTGAGCAGGGGCACGCGCAGGCGTTTTTGGCGTTGGCCGGTATTTATGAATACAGCCAGCGTGACCAGATGGCAGTGCATTGGTATCGCAAGGCGGCAGAGCAGGGTGATGCGGCCGCCCAATTTGCATTGGGGAACAAATACAGTCGTGGTCAGGGGGTCGTCCAGGATCTTCAGCAGGCTTTTTCATGGTATCTCAAGGCTGCCGAAGGCAGCGATCCGGGGGCGTTGTTTACATTGGCTCAGCTTTGCGATCGTGACCTGAAGCACATGGCAGCATCGTGGTACCAGAAGGCGGCAGAATTCGGTGTTGCGGAGGCGCAATGTGCTTTAGGGAAAAGGTATGCAGGGGGAGTCGGGATTGAGCAAGATGACGGAAAAGCATTTTTTTGGTGTCAAAGAGCCGCAGAGCGAGGTCTGGCTGAGGCGCAGTGTGCTCTGGGCGGCATGTACGCGAGTGGTAAAGGTGTCCAGCAGGACTTCAAACAGGCCTTCGCGTGGTACCGGAAGGCGGCCGATCAAGGCGACGCAAAGGCACAATGGAATCTTGGCGGTATTTATGCCAGCGGTCGAGGCGGCATTCCCCAGGATTTCCGGCAGGCATCGTCCTGGTGTCGCAAAGCAGCAACGCTCGGCTTTGCTCCAGCACAGTCTACTTTGGCGGGCATCTACGCTCGGAGTGCGGCGCTAGAAAATCGCGAGCAGGCTGTTTTTTGGTGGACCAAGGCGGCTCAGCAGGATGACCCGGAGGCGCAATACAATCTGGGTTTGATGTACAGCCAAGGGGTCGGTGTCGCGCAGGATTTCGAGCAGGCTTTTTCCTGGTTTGGGCAGGCCGCCGAGCAGGGCGTGCCAAGCGCCCAATCGCGCCTGGGTTTGATGTACGCGACGGCGCAGGCGGTGCCTCTGGATTACATTGAAGCGCACAAGTGGTTCATTCTTGCCGGGGACGGCGGTGATGATGCCGCACAAAAAAATCGGATACATTCCGCCACATTGATGACCGCCCCACAGATTGCCGAAGCGCGGCGTCGGGCCAAAGTATGGGCCAGAACGCGTGCTGACAAATCGGGCGAAAAAACGAGCCGTTAACGCGTCTACTTGCCGCCAGTGACCAGAATCCCGTCACTGCCCGCCGGCGGCTGGATGGCCAGTGTTCCGGATGCTGTCGTCGCAGGAACCGCCTGCGACAGGCCTGTAGTCTGAGCGAGATTTCCCTGCGGGCTTCCATGGGCGTCAAACTGCCTGAGGGCATCGGTCATCAGGGTAGCATTGGCGATGACGGTTGCGGTGGCTGCTGTTGCCTTTGGCATTTCCTGGAGCAATGCTGCTTGCGAGCCGACGCCAGTTCCGTTGGTCGTGGCGTCGAATTCAGCCATCGCATTAACCATCCCGCTTACTTGCGATTGCAGGCTTGCCGCTCCTGCATTGCGGTCCGTAACAAACCAGACGTCGGCCATGGCGTGGCTGCTGCCGTCAACCGTTCGATAGTCGGATACCAGCCCGACCCAGTTGCCATTGTCCTTGATTGATGTCGACTTTGCATTCAGGCTCAATTGGTCAATTCCGAATGTATCAAGTCCTCGTAACTCTCCGGACTGGGTAATGCCGTCGGAATTGGCGTCAACCCAGACATTCAGATCAGCCCATCGTTCGTCCTTGCTGCTGATCGTGCCATCTTTGTTACTGTCAAGCTGGCTCAGCGCCGCATAACCGTC
>CAJAHZ010000058.1 GCA_903939665.1 uncultured Pseudomonadota bacterium
AAATCATGCCCGTAGAAAATATTGTCGCCGAGCACCAGCGCCGACAGATCATTGCCGATGAATTGCTCACCGATCAGGAAGGCCTGTGCCAGACCATCCGGCGAGGGCTGAACTGCATAGGTCAGATTGACTCCCCACTGACTGCCGTCACCTAACAACTGCTCAAAACGCGGCGTGTCCTGCGGCGTTGAAATGATCAGGACATCGCGAATCCCCGCCAACAACAGTGTGCTCAGCGGGTAATAAATCATCGGTTTGTCGAAGATCGGCAGCAGTTGCTTGGAAACTGCCTGCGTTGCCGGATAAAGACGGGTGCCGGAGCCCCCGGCGAGGATGATGCCTTTGCGGGATTTAGTAGCCATTTGCATTCTTCAGTGCGAGTAATTGCAGCATGCGTTGCAGATAAGGCCGCCAGTCGGGCATTTCGAGGCCGAAATCGGCTTCCAGCCGCGAACAGTCGAAACGTGAATTGGCCGGGCGTGGCGCGGGTAAAGGATAGTCGGTCGTCGCGATGGCGGCAATCGATTCTGGCGCCGGCATGCCGGAGTAGCCCGGCGTGCGGCCGGCATCTTCGACAATGGCTCGCGCAAAACCGCACCAACTCACCGGATTGGCTGCGGCCAGGTGATAGAGGTGCGCGCCGTCCGGTAGGCTTTCGCCGCGCCGCGAGGCGGCCAGCACCAGTCCGGTAACCGTGGAGATCAGAGCTGCTGGTGTCGGCGAGCCGATCTGGTCGTCGACGATGCGCAGACTGCGCCCCTCGCCGGCCAGACGGAGGATGGTTTTTACGAAATTGTGGCCGCGCGCGCCAAACACCCAACTGGTGCGAAAAATCAGCGCGCGACATCCCGCTGCGGCAATGGCCTGTTCGCCGGTCAGCTTGGTGCGGCCATAAACAGACTGGGGGTTTGGCGTATCGGCTTCGACATAAGGCGCGGTTTTACAGCCATCAAAAACGTAGTCGGTGGAGTAATGCACCAGCAAAGCACCCAGCGTCCGCGCCTCCTCGGCCATTACGCCTGGCGCCTCGGCATTGATGCTGGCAGCCAGTTGCGGCTCGGACTCGGCACGATCGACGGCGGTATAAGCCGCCGCATTGACAATAATTTTTGGCTTGCTAGCGCGAATCAACTCGCGCAGTTGTCCGGGATCGCTCAGATCACACTCGGCCCGCCCGACCGCTGTCACCTTTCCCAGCGGCGCAAGCGAGCGCTGCAGTTGCCAGCCGACCTGGCCATCCTTGCCAAGAAGAAGTATCGGCGTCATTTGCGGTCGGCGTAATTGGTTTCCGTCCACTGGCGATAAGCGCCGCTGGTCACGTTGCCCACCCAGTCGGCGTGCTCGAGATACCAGCGCACGGTTTTCTCGATGCCGCTGGTGAAGGTTTCCGCCGGACGCCAGCCGAGTTCGCGCTCTATCTTCGTCGCGTCGATCGCGTAACGGCGATCGTGGCCCGGGCGGTCTTTAACGTAAGTAATCTGCTCGCGATAAGAACCAGAAGAGCGCGGCGAAAGTGCGTCGAGCAGATCGCAGACCGTATGCACGACGTCGAGATTGGTCATCTCGTTCCAGCCGCCAATGTTGTAGGTTTCGCCGGGCATCCCACTCGCCAAGGCACGCCGGATCGCCGCGCAGTGGTCGCCCACATACAGCCAGTCACGCACGTTGCTGCCATCACCGTAAATCGGCAGCGGCTTGCCGGCCAGCGCATTGTGGATGATCAGCGGGATGAGCTTTTCCGGGAAATGATAAGGCCCGTAGTTGTTCGAACAATTGGTCGTCAGCACCGGAATGCCGTAGGTATGGTGATAGGCACGCACCAGATGGTCAGAGGCGGCCTTCGACGCCGAGTACGGGCTATTCGGCTGATACTGGTGCGTCTCGGCAAACGGCGGCTCGACTTCACCGAGCGAGCCGTACACCTCATCCGTCGACACATGCAGAAAACGGAACGCAGCCTTCTCGAGATCACTCAACTTGCCAAAATATGCACGAACGCCCTCGAGCAGATTGAAGGTGCCGACGATGTTGGTCTGGATGAATTCGCCGGGACCATGGATTGACCGATCAACGTGGCTCTCGGCGGCAAAATTGACGATCGCACGCGGCCGGTGCTGCGCCAGCAGGTCGGCGACCAGCACGCCGTCACCGATATCACCTTGAACAAATACGTGGCGCGCATCACCTTTCAGCGCAACGAGGTTTTCGAGATTGCCGGCATAAGTCAGCTTGTCGAGGTTGAGTACCGGCTCGTCGCATTCGCGGAGCCAGTCGAGAACGAAGTTGGCGCCAATGAAGCCTGCACCGCCGGTAACAAGGATCAAGAGAAACTCCCTTTGCGTTTTGTCCGTTGCATCGATCAGGCGTCTGGAGTCTGATCAATCTCATATAATGCCGTTTTCCGGCAAACGCCTATTTTAACCGCCGATGCGCATTCTTTTGGTCAAAACCTCGTCGCTCGGTGACGTCATTCACAACCTTCCCGTGGTCAGTGATTTGCGCCACAGCTTTCCGGATGCGCAGATCGACTGGTGTGTCGAAGAATCCTTCGCCGACATTCCGCGCCTGCATCCGGCGGTTCAGGACGTCATCCCGGTCGCTGTCCGGCGCTGGCGCAAGCATTTGACACGATGGGCCACCTGGCGGGAAATCGGCGAACTCCGGCATTGCCTCGGCAAGGCGCCTTATGATTTCATTCTCGACACACAGGGCTTGCTGAAAAGCGCCCTGATTGCCCGGCAAGCGCACGGCAAGCACTGTGGCTATGCCGCCGAAGCGGCGCGCGAGCCGCTCGCTGCCCGCTTTTACGACAATACGTTTGTCATCCCGCGCAATGTGCATGCTGTCGAACGCAATCGCTGGCTGGCTGCCGCCGCCTTTGACTACCCGGTTGATTTGCCGCTCGATTATGGCATTGCCTCGCCCGACATTGATTTGCCCTGGCTGGCAGTTGGACGCTATGCCGTATTGCTGACCGCAACCAGCCGTGACGACAAACTTTGGGAGGAGTCTAGCTGGGTCGAACTCGGCCGCGCCCTGACTAGTCATGGCCTATTACCGGTTTTTCCCTCGGGCAGCACGACAGAGCGACAACGCGCCGAGCGGATTGCGGCGGCGGTGACCGGCGCCATCGTCGCACCGCCATTGACGCTGCGCGAACTGGCAGCGCTGATCGGGCGATCTTCACTGGCGATCGGCGTTGATACCGGCCTCGTCCACCTTGCTGCGGCACTGCGTGTGCCGTCCATTGCCCTTTACATAACGACCGATCCGGCCTTGACCGGGGTGCATGGCACGGGCTTTATTCGCAATTTGGGGCTACCTGGGCGGCCACCCCAGAGCAGCGAAGTGATTGCCGTGGCTGAACAGGCCCTGCGCTGATGGCACGCCTGCTTTACTCGCTCCTCTTCTATCTGGCAACGCCGCTGATCTGGCTGCGATTACTCTGGCGCGCGCGCAAACAGCCCGAATATCTGCAGCATACAAGCGAACGCTACGGCTTCTACCCACGCGAGCCAAAACGCCCGCTGATTTGGTTGCACGCCGTTTCGGTGGGCGAAACACGCGCCGCTGCGCCGCTGATCGAGGCTCTGCTGCATGAATACCCGGACCACACGCTGTTACTCACGCACATGACACCCACCGGGCGGGAAACCGGAGCCGAGTACGTGACGAAACATCCAGACCGTCTGCTGCAAGCCTATCTCCCTTACGATTTGCCGGACGCCTGCGGACGCTTTCTCGGTTATTTTCAGCCGCGCCTCGGGCTGCTCATGGAAACCGAGTTGTGGCCCAACCTGATCGCCGCCGCCCAGTTGCGCAAGATTCCAGTCGCCCTCATCAACGCACGCCTGTCAGCACGTTCGCAGCGCGGTTACGCCCGTCTCGACCCGCTGATTCGACCGGCGCTGGCTGCGCTCAGCGCAGTGGCTGCGCAAACGCCGGCCGATGCCGAGCGGCTGACAGCCCTTGGCGCACGCGACGTCAAGGTGTGTGGCAACCTGAAGTTTGACGTCGCGCTTGATGCCGAAAAGCTGGCCCTCGGTACGCTCTGGAAAAAATTGCTGGGAAGCCGCCCCATCTTTCTCGCTGCCAGTACGCGTGACGGCGAGGAGGTTCTGGTGCTCGATATGCTGAAGAAAATAGACATCCCGGGGTTGTTGCTGCTCCTCGTGCCGCGGCACCCGCAGCGCTTCGATCAGGTTGCGGCGCTGATTGGCGAGCGCGGCCTCAACCTCTGCCGGCGTAGCGCAGGAGAAATTCCAAACAGCAAAACGCAGGTCTGGCTGGGCGACAGCATGGGGGAGATGGCGGCCTATTACGCGGCGGCTGACCTGGCGCTGATCGGCGGCAGCCTGTTGCCGTTTGGCGGGCAAAATCTGATTGAAGCGGCTGCCTGCGGTTGCCCGGTGCTTGTCGGTCCGCATAGCTTCAACTTTGCACAGGCAAGCGAAGATGCGATCGCTTGCGGTGCAGCGATAAGGATTGTCGATGCAGACGAGGCAGCCTGCACAGCGGAGAAACTGTTGAAAAATGAAGAAGCGTTACGATCGATGCGCGCTGCCGCCGTGGGTTTCAGTCAGGCGCACCGCGGCGCGACGGAAAGAACCGTCGCGCTGATCCGGGAGATTACGGCGCCTCGAACAGTGGATTGATCTGCTCCAGATCAACTTCGCCGAGCGAACCGACCGCCGCCTTCAGCTTGAGCTGCGCCAGCAAGGTATCAAAACGGGCTCTGGCCAGATCGCGCTTCGTCACGTAAACCTGCTGCTCGGCGTTAAGCACGTCGATATTGATGCGCACACCGACTTCGTAACCCAGCTTGTTCGACTCGAGCGCACTCATGCTCGACAGCAGCGCCGCTTCATACGCCCGCACCTGAGCCAAACCATTCACCACACCAAGATAGGACTGTTGTGCCGTGAGCACCGCCGTCCGTTTGGCACTTTCCAGCGATGCCTCCGCGGCACTGCGGTTAGCCACCGCTTCACGAACCTTGGAGTTGACGTAGCCCCCCTGAAAAATCGGAATGTTGAGTTGCAAACCGATATTGCGTGCATTGGTTTCCAGACTGTCGTTGCCAACAAAGGAAAGCGCCGAATTGTTCCTGCCGTAATTCGCCACCGCATCGAGCGTCGGGTAATGGCCGGCACGCATGCGCTCCACCTCTTTATCCGCATACTCTGTCGCCGCCTGCTGCGCCTGAACGGTAAAGCTGCCCTTCTCGGCAGCATCGACCCACTTATCCATGCTCGCCGGCTGCGGCGGCGTCAGTGCCGTCTGCGATTTGAGACGGCTGAGCTCACCTGAATCCTTGCCGATGATCGTGCGCAGCGTATAACGCTTAACTTCCAGATCGCTTCCAGCCGCAATTTCCTGAGCCACCGCCAGATCAAAACGCGACTGGGCTTCCTGCGAATCGGTAATGGTTACCGTGCCGACCTCAAAGCTCTTTTTCGCCTGCTCAAGCTGCTGGGCAATCGCCGCCTTGTTGGCGCTAAGCGCCTTCAGATTCTCCTGGGCGTAGAGCACGTCGAAGTAGCCCTGTGCAACACGCAAAATCAAATCCTGAGCAGCCTGTGCGAAAACCGCCTCGGCTTGCACAACCTGCACCTTCCCCTGACCGTACTGCACAAAATTCTGCCAACGGAATAGCGGCTGCGTCAGGACAAGATTGTACGCGTTGCTGTTGTAGTCCCTCTCAACGCGCGGATTGCTGTTCAGCCGATACTTGTTTTCGTTCCAGACCGTGTTGGCCGTTGCGTCAATTTTCGGCAGCAATCCGGCCACCCCTTGTGGCGCTTTTTCTCGCCCGGCCTCGGCAGCAGCACGCGCCGCGGCATACTGCGCGTCGTTGGCCAGCGCCTCACGATAAACCTGCAGCAAATCCGCCGCCAGCGCGGGCATAGCGAAAAACAGCGCGGTCAGCAAAAGGGGGATTTTCTTTACCGGACGCATCGACAGTCTCGCTTTCAATAGGGACAAATCAGAAAACGAAGGACTCGCGCTGTGCCGTATTGGCCAGGGGCGCGACGACGGTTTCAAAAAGATTGATGGTGTTGAAAGCATCCTCGCCGGTCCGTGTCACCAACTGTGCATGCATCACCGGCGCCTCGCCGACAAATGCCACCAGACGGCCACCGACTTTTAGCTGCTTGAGAAGCGCCGGAGGCAACACCGGCATCGAACCGGAGATCACGATCGCATCAAAAGGCGCCTGTTCTGGCAAGCCGCGCGAACCATCGCCGACCTGAACCCCGGCATTCGCCACACCGGCATTCTCCAGATTTCGCTTGGCGCTTTCGGCCAGCGCCGGGTCAATTTCCACGGAATAGACATACTCTGCCTTGGCCGCCAGCAGAGCGGCCATATAGCCGCTGCCCGTACCGATCTCCAGCACGGTATCGGTATTCTTGATGGCGATCTCCTGCAGCAGACGCGCTTCAATTTTTGGCTCGAGCATCGTCTGGCCGTTGCCTATCGGCATTTCGATATCGGCGAACGCCAACTCTTTGTGAGCCGCCGGAACAAAATCCTCACGTTTCACGACCGACAACAAGTCAAGCACCGCCGGGTCCAACACCTCCCAGGGGCGGATCTGCTGCTCGATCATGTTGAAGCGTGCCTGTTCAATATCCATGCTCACCGAAGCCATAACATTCCCCATTACAAGTTAAATATTAGCACGAACTAATATACGTATCCGATCAACGGGCGATTATACCTTAGCCGCCTGCACCGGTGCGCTGTCCGGCTTCACCCGATACCAGGCGGCATAGAGCGATGGCAAGAAAAGCAGCGTCAGCAGCGTGGCGACGATCAAGCCGCCCATGATGGCCGCCGCCATCGGCCCCCAGAAGACGCTGCGCGTCAGCGGGATCATCGCCAGAATCGCGGCCGCAGCGGTCAGCATGATCGGCCGGAAACGCCGGACCGTCGAGCCGACGATCGCCTCCCAGGTCGGCTTGCCGGCTTTTTCATCCTGCTCGATCTGGTCGACGAGAATCACCGAGTTGCGCATGATCATTCCCGACAAGGCAATTACGCCGAGGTTGGCGACAAAGCCGAAAGGCACCTGAAACACGAGCAGGGCAATTGCCACGCCGATCAGGCCGAGCGGAGCAGTAAGCAGCACCAGAATCGTCCGGCTCATACTTTGCAACTGGATCATCAGCAGGGTAATTACCCCGACCAGCATCAATGGCATCACTGCCTTGATCGAGTCTTCACCTTTGGCCGACTCTTCGGTGACACCGCCCACCTCGATGCGAAAGCCGGGCGGTAGTTTCTCGCGCGCTGCGCTCAGTTGTGAATTGATCTGCGCCGAAATGACCGGCGCCTGCGTGCTATCGCGGATGTCGGCACGCACCGTCACGGTCGGCAGGCGATTACGCCGCCAAACAAGGCCATCTTCCAGCTCATAGCTGATCTTCGCCACCTGCGCCAAGGGCACGTAACGGCCACTCGCCGTATGGATGTTGATGTCGGCCAGCGCCGAAAGCCGGCTTCGTTCATCGCCGGTGGCGCGTGCAACGACGTCGATCAGTTGATCGCCTTCGCGCATTTGCGTGATGTTCATCCCGGTCAGCATCGAATTGAGAAAACTCGACAGCTCCTGCGAACTGATGCCAAGCGCCCGTGCCCTATCCTGGTCGATATCGAGGCGGACCGTCTTGCCCATCTCGTTCCAGTCGAAGTTCACATCCTTGACATGCGGGTTGGCGCGCATCACGGCAGCGACCTCCTCGGCGGCGCGACGCAACTCGACGATGCTCTCGCCGGAAACCCGGAACACCACCGGAAAACCCACTGGCGGGCCGTTCTCGAGGCGCAGAACGCGTGCGCGCAGGCCACTCCAGAGGCCGCTTTCGTCGGCGAAACGCTGTTCCAACCGCTGCTTGAGATCCTCCCGCGCCTTGATGTCGTGCGTGGTAACGACAAATTGCGCGAAGTTGTCGTTGAACAGTTGCTGGTCGAGCGGCAGATAAAAGCGCGGGCTGCCGTTTCCGATATAACTGGCGAAGTATTTCACCGATTTGTTCAGATCCGGATCAGCGAGCAGCAACTGCTCGACCTTTTTCGCTTGCGTCTCGGTGGCTTTTAGCGAGGCGCCTTGCGGCAGCCACAAGTCAACGAGCAATTCCGGACGGCTCGATGCCGGGAAAAACTGTTTCTGCACGCCGGTATTGAGAGCAACCAAGGACAGCACGAATGCGGCCAGCGTCGCCCCAATCACCAGCCAGCGACGCCGCACACACCAATCGACAATCATTCGCACACGACGATTGAACGGCGTGTTGTAGATATCCTCGCCGTGCTGTTGCGCCTTGGCGCGCAGTTTCTTTGGATCGAGCAGCTTATAGCCGAGGTAAGGCGTAAAAACCACGGCGACGACCCAGGAAACGAGCAAGGCAATGCTGACCACGGCGAAAATCGAGAAGGTGTATTCGCCGGCACCTGATTTGGCGAAACCGACTGGCGTAAAGCCGGCGACGGTGATCAGCGTCCCGGTCAGCATCGGAAACGCTGTCGAGGTATAGGCAAAAGTGGCCGCGCGAAAACGATCCCAGCCCTGCTCCATTTTGACCACCATCATCTCAACGGCAATAATCGCATCGTCGACCAGCAGGCCAAGTGAAATGATCAACGCGCCGAGCGAAATACGCTGCAGGTCGATGCCAAACGCCGCCATCAAAAGAAAGGTGATGGCCAGCACCAGCGGAATTGACAGAGCGACGACCGCACCGGTGCGCAAACCGAGGCTGAGAAAGGAAACCGCCAGCACAATCACCACAGCTTCGGCCAGTGACGACATGAACAAAGTGATCGACTGGCGAACGATCTCGGGTTGATCCGCCACCACATGGATGTCGATGCCCTGCGGCAGATCCTTTTGCAGCCGCGCCACCTCGGCGCGCACCCGGTCGCCGAGCTTGATTACATCGCCCCCCTTGTTCATGGCAATGGCGATACCGATTGCATCGAGCCCCTGAACGCGCATGCGTGGCGCTGGCGGTTCGGAAAATCCGCGTTTCACGCTGGCGATGTCGCCGAGCCGGAACAGTCGCCCGCCGGCCTGGATACCAATCTCGCGGATGTTTTCGAGCGAGTTAAAATCACCCGAAACGCGAATACGGACGCGGTCCGACGCCGTTTCATAAAAGCCGGCTGGCGTCATCGCGTTCTGCTTCTGCAACGCGTCAAAAATCGCCAGCGGGTTGAGACCCAGCGTTGCCAACTTGACATGCGAGATTTCGATGAAAACTTTCTCGTCCTGTACGCCGATCAACTCGATTTTTTTGACATCGGCCACCTGCCGCAATTCGCGCGCAATGCGATCTGCCTCCTGACGCAGTGCTGCCAGATCGAAACCATCACCGGTTAACGCGAAGATATTGATGAAAGTATCGCCAAACTCGTCATTGATAAACGGTCCTTGCACGCCTGCCGGCAAGGTGTGCTTGATATCGCCGATCTTCTTGCGCACCTGATACCAGGCCTCCGGAACCTCTTTCTTCGGCGTGTAGTCCTTGAGGATAATAAAAACCAGCGACTCCCCAGATTTCGAGCTTGAGCGAATGACATCGACCCAGGGAGCTTCTTGCAGCTTCTTTTCGATACGCTCGGTCACCTGTTGCTCGACTTCGTGCCCCGTCGCACCCGGCCACAGCGTTCGCACGACCATTACCTTGAAGGTAAAGTCAGGGTCTTCGGCCCGTCCAAGCTGGAAGTAGGAAAGTACGCCGCCAAGCATCAGAACGATGATCAGGTAGGCGACCATCGAGCGATGACGTAACGCCCACTCTGAAAGGTTGAGGTGCGTCATTTTGCCGATGCCGGCGCTGGATCGTGTTTTGACGACAGATCAGCGCTTTTGGACCCGTATTCGGCGATTTTTATCTTTTCGCCGGCAAACAGTTTGTGGACGCCGGCAATGACGATCCGCTCACCCGCCCTGACGCCCGAGCTGTTTGACAGCACCGCCAGAGACTCGCCGTAGGAAGCCACATCAACGGGGCGCAAAACTACCGTCTGATCGGCACTAACCACCCATAGCGCCGGCCTGCCGGCCTCCTGAAAGATCGCGGCAAGCGGCACCGTCAGACGGCTGTCGGTACTGGAACGGAGAAAGTGGACATTGGCCGTCATGCCGAGCAATACACGGGCATCCGGATCGACAATCGAAATCCGGGCCGCGAAGGTCCGTGTCGTCGGATCGGCCACCGGCGACAATTCGCGCAGAACAGCCTTGTATTTAGCGCTGCTGTCAGTCCACAAGCTCACCTCGGCATCCTTCAGCGCCCGCACTTCAGGCATGCGCACTTCCGGAATCGAGATCGACACCTCGAGCGCATCGGCGCGCGCCACCCGAAAAACTGTCTGCCCGGCACTCACCACCTGCCCGACCTCAGCCGAAACCAGACCGACCACACCGGACTGATCCGCCCTGAGCACGGAATAGGCGCTTTGGTTGCGCGCCAGACTGGCTTGCGCTTGCGCCGCCTTCAACGTCGCCTCCTTGGCATCAAGCGCTGCTTGACTGACGAAATTCTGCGTGCGCAGTTGCCGGTAGCGCTTCACCTCGGCTTCAGCGAGCGTCAACTGCGCTTCTGCCGATGCTGCCGACAATGCCGTGTCGGCAGGATCAAGCTTCGCCAGCACATCACCCGCCTTGACCAAGGCGCCAGCGTCTACCAGACGTGCCGAAATCTTTCCGGGAATGCGAAAGCCTAATGGCGTCTCATAGCGAGAACGCACCTCGCCTGAATAGGTAACCGCCTCTACGCCAGCCGTATCACCCAGCACGCGGGTCAGCACCGGACGCAGGGGCTCAGGCTTCGGCGCCTCCTTGCCGCAGGAGGCCAGAAAAACGCTAACCGGCAGAACGGCGGCGAAAACCAGGCTTCGCCGCTGATAATCGTACAACTTCATAACGCGCCCCCCAGACCGTCGCGGCCAGCGCTGCTCAGCCCATGCACCAGCAGATTGAAGTGCGTCTCAAGATAGATCGCAGGATCGGTCTCCCGCCCACAGAAGCAGAGCGAGAAACGCCAGATCACCAGCATCAGCAAAGGGGCGATAATGACGTCAATCGCCGTTTCTACATCCAGCGGACGAAACTCGCCGCTCTCGACACCGCGCTGCAGCGCATAACGCAACAAAGCGCGACCGCGCACAATCACCTTGTCGTGATAGTACTGAGCGACCTCAGGGAAATTTCGTGACTCCGAAACAATCAGCTTCGTCACGCCGGCCAGGCGCGTGGCGCCAATCTCCTGCCACCAGCCAAAGAGCAGATGCCGGAGCAAGTCGACCGCCGAACCGCTGTAGCCTGCCACACGCTGCTCGGCGGCAGCCAGCGTCGGCACAATACCTTCCTCGATCACCGCCTTGAACAACGCTTCCTTGCTGTCGAAGTAGAGATAAAGCGTGCCTTTGGAGACGCCTGCGCGCGCCGCCACGTCGTCAAGCCGCGTGGCGGAAAACCCCTTCTCGACAAACAGATCAAGCGCCGCAGAGGTCAGCTCGGAAGGACGCGCATCCTTGCGGCGACGGCGCGTCTTCGTGCCATCAACAGGCAATTTGGCAAGAGAGGAAGTAGCAATAGCATTCATAAGATTACGATAATGACTGACCGGTCAGTAATATATCCGGCAAAAAAGGGGAAGTCAATTGACCTCCCCTAAATTTGTCGCTCCTATGCGGCGACCACTGACAACGGGTGCCAGCTCAGCCAGTTTTCCGGCGCCCCGTGGACGATCGCTTCAACTTGCAAAGCGCGCCACGCGCAGTGCCGCGCACCTGATCAAGTGGGATGAAATGCCGTTGTTGATGAGCCGGCAAGCCGGACTTCGCCAGGGTGGCCACCCAGAGAATATGGAATAGTGACAAATGCCGTGGCCATTACAATAAAAACCGGCGCGAGAACCGCGAATAGCATTGTTGTCAGGAAAGGGGGGGCTGTACGTAACATTTGAAGCTCCTTCTTTGAGTGGGCATGGCACGACTTTGCGCCTTTATGATTAAGCAGCGCTTAACGACGACCGATTTAGCGCGGCTGCTCGAACGGTCGGGGCTGTCGATTCACGCCGAACCGAAAGGCGGCATATTCGTCTGGGCTGAAGCGCCGGACGTCCAGGATTCGGCACTCCTCGCCAGCGAAGCCGCACAGGCCGGCATCATGCTCGCACCGGGCAACATTTTCCGGCCGCAGATGCAACCCTCACCATGGTTACGTTTCAACGTCGCCTATTCACTCGACCCCCGGCTGGAGCGCTTTCTCGGCGAAGCGATCAATCGCTGACAAAAATCGGCGATTAATCAGCGCGACTCCTTGACCATCCGACCGAAACCCGGCTGCACCGGTCGGGCGTTATTCTTGTAGAGCCGCCCGAAAATCGCCATCTGTTCAGCGGACATCCGCTGCGGCTGCTTGAGCACGATCCAGAGCACGCCTTCGGAACACGGCGGCGTGGTACGCGAACCCATGTAAGTGTAGTAGTCGCGCGTTTCCGGCAATAGCTGGCCAAGATCGATCATCGTTACCGGCGGCGCCACATCATCATTCTTCTCCAGTGGCAGGTTGTTCCACACCGTCTGGATCAGCGGATTGTCGACGCCTCGTTCGAGCAGGACAGCGACAATGGCCAACTTGCCGTCTTCGGATTTGTGCACAAGGTGCGCACTCATGTCATAGGACTTGCCATTGACTACCTCGCCGGATGGTCGGTGAAAGTGGAACTCCGTCAGCTGATAGGCTTTGCCGAGCAAACTGATGCTGCCGCCACCCGCCATGGACACCTGAATCGTCTGTCCATTATCAACAACGCGAAATAGCGAAGGCCGATAGGCAAACTGGATCGGCTCCAGATCAACGCGGATACCGTCTCGAATATCAATCGGCGACTGCCGCTTGCCGTTGTCGCAGGTCGTGTAGGCGACCGTCCGCGATTTGCGGGCGCGATGCCCCGTGGCGAGCGCTGGATTCTCGCCTAAAGCGGCGCCGGTGGCTGTCGGTTCCTTCGCGCCGCCCCGCTTCATGTCCTTTTGCAGCAGCGCCTCATTGGCCTTGCGCAGTTCGTCGGCAGCCTCATTCACCATCTCGGCCGTCTTGCTTGCCGCCACCCTAGCATCAGCTCCCGATTTTGGCCGACAAACCTCGCGCAGCAGTTTGTCGTCGAGCGAGCCGGAATGCACGGGCATTTCCATTGGCACCTTGACCTCTTCCTCACGCAACAGGTCGCCCTCGTCCCTGAAATAGCTGCGCTTTATCGTACTGATCGTACGCCCGGCACAGTCATAGCGGTTGAGCGCCTCAATAATGCGGTAAGACGAGGAGGTCTTGGGGTCATTGATCGGCTTTTCGAGAACAATGCGCCCCAAAGCTGTATACCTGCCGGGCTCAGCCCTGTTGATGCTCTCCCGGTCAATCTCAACCCGTCTGCTCGGTTCGGCAGAAATGGTTTGCCACGCAGCACTCGCCAAAACAGGCATGGCAGCCGCACAAATCGCGGCAAAAACCTTCAGGCGCATGGCCGGATTTCCATCAGTAAATTTTTCTCTCATCGTTTACTTCACGGAAAACCTTGGCAAAACTTTAGGCCAAGCGCCGGCACTTGTTGCACACCCGCACGTTGCAGCGTCGCACGCGAGGCTGTTCATCCCGGCATCGACCGCTCATCTTTGCAAGCTACTCCCGTAAAGCAGAACGGACAAGACCAGCCGAGGCACCTCAGTTTTTCTGCTGTTTTTCTTGCCAAGCCCCCCCCATTCCAGTAACTTGAGCGGTCACGTTAGGGGTGCCACGCCGTATGGGCATGGCTGAGAGAGTCCCTTGGAACCTGTACGGGTCATGCCGTCGTAGGGAAGCGGAGCACCACCCATCGCCCCCTTGCGCGCTTTACCGCTTTACTTGCTTGTAACCACGTAATTGCGTCACCTCCCTTCGCAAGGAAACACCATGAACGCCAACGAAAAATTCATCGCCGCCGACGCCCACGTGGACGCTGCCGCGATCAAGCCGCTCCCCAATTCCCGCAAGATCTACGTCGAAGGCAGCCGTCCGGACATCCGTGTGCCGATGCGTGAAATCTCGCAGTCCGACACCGACACCGCCTTTGGTGGCGAAAAAAACCCGCCGATCTACGTCTATGACTGCTCCGGCCCTTACTCCGACCCGCAGGCGAAAATCGACATCCGCAACGGCCTGCCGGCGCTGCGCGCGCAGTGGATCGCCGAACGCGGCGACGTCGAAGCACTGCCCGGCCTGAGCTCCGAATTCGGCCGCAAGCGCGCCGTTGATGCCGAACTCGACGAACTGCGCTTCCCCGGCCTGCACCGCAAACCGCTGCGCGCCAAGGCCGGCGCTAACGTGTCGCAAATGCACTACGCCCGTAAGGGCATCATCACGCCGGAGATGGAATACGTTGCCATCCGCGAAAACAACAACCGCCGCGCCTACATCGAACAACTGAAGTCCTCGGGCGAACAAGGCGAACGCTTCGCCGAAATCCTCTGCCGCCAGCACCTCGGCCACAGCTTCGGCGCTTCGATCCCGGAAGAAATCACTCCGGAATTCGTGCGCTCTGAAGTCGCCCGTGGCCGCGCCATCATCCCGAACAACATCAACCACCCGGAAAGCGAGCCGATGATCATCGGCCGCAACTTCCTGACCAAGATCAACGCCAACATCGGCAACTCGGCTTTGGGCTCGTCAATCCAGGAAGAAGTCGAGAAAATGACCTGGTCGATCCGCTGGGGCGGCGACACGGTGATGGATTTGTCGACCGGCAAAAATATTCACG
>CAJAHZ010000059.1 GCA_903939665.1 uncultured Pseudomonadota bacterium
GACTGTCAACGAGCCGCTACCATCAGCCAGCGTGTAGCGGATGAGCCACATGAAACCGTCTTCTTCTTCACTCACCACTTCGAGGGCGGAGACTGCCGTGTGCAGCACCGGGTCCCAATTCACCAGCCGCTTGCCGCGGTAGATCAGGCCTTCTTTGTGCAGGCGGACGAAGGTTTCGGTGACGATCTTCGAGAGGCCGGCGTCCATCGTGAAGCGCTCGCGCGTCCAGTCGGGCGAGGTGCCGAGGCGGCGCATCTGTTTGGTGATGGTGTTGCCAGAGAATTCCTTCCACTCCCAGACCTTTTCGAGGAACTTCTCACGGCCGAGGTCATGGCGTGAAATGCCCTGCGCATCGAGTTGGCGTTCGACGACGATCTGCGTCGCGATACCGGCGTGGTCGGTTCCCGGCTGCCATAGGGTGTTGTCGCCGCGCATGCGGTGGTAGCGCGTCAGCGCATCCATGATCGCTTGGTTGAAGCCGTGCCCCATGTGCAGCGTGCCGGTAACGTTGGGCGGCGGCAGCAGGATGCAGAAGGCGTCGGACTGGGCGTTGGCGCGGGTGGTGTCGAGGCCGGCGTCGAAGTAGCCTTTGGCTTCCCATTCGGGATACCAGCGACGCTCGATGTCCGCTGGTTCAAAGCTTTTGGAGAGTTCCATAGGGGCGGCAATGGCAGATGGCGAAAAGCGGCGATTATACCGGATCGCACCCACCCGCTGCGCCGGGCAGCAGAGCGGCGTGTTTAGTCGCGGCGATTCGGCTCGTCGAGCGGCAGTCGAAGCTGCTGGCGGCGAGCGAGGAAGTCGCGTAATGCCATTTCCAAAGTTGCGCTGATCCCTGCGCGCAATTCTTCCTTGGCAGTGAGCAAGCTGGCTTCGATCAGTGTCGGCAACTCTATCCTCATCTGCTGTTCGATGGCGTGGGCGATATCGGAGACAAGGATGGCCACCAGCGTTTCGTCGAAACGGTCGGAACTCGCTTCAGATACTGCGGCCTCGGCTGATACTTCCTCGGTGAGAACGGGTAGATCTTCGTCGTCGGCAGACAGGATTTCAGGAAAATCAATTTCCTCCAGTTTCGGCATGACCGATTCGCCCCGGCTTTGCGGCGCAGGAAAGTCTCCCGCTGGAACGGTCTCCTTGGGGGCGGCAACAAATGCGCGTCGGCGTCGCATCAGCGAGTCAGCACGATTGAAAACGTCGTTATTGTCGGCCATCAGCTTTTTCCGGAGAGATCAAAATACTTGATCTCGTAGCCGCGATCCTTGTAAAACTTGACGCGTTCTCGACCGGCGATGCGCTCATCGTCTTGTTGTCCGACCACCTCGATGACGCTGGTAAAGCGCGAGAACCCGGGGGGGATTTCAGCTGACAGATTGATCAGGCGTTCATCCTGCGGAATCGATTCAAGCTTGTCGGCAATCAGCACCGGCGTTTCGCCGGCTAGCGGCGAGTCGCCGAGGACGTGCGGAACGAAGCCCGTTGGCGGATGCATCCATAACTGACGGTCCAGTGTTCCTGCCACTTCAGCATCCGGCGCGTAGATCAACAGGGCTTTTCCTTGCGCAAACGCCTTGCCTATCAGCGCCACCGCCGCAGCGATTCGGTCGGTGGCGTTATGGTAGAAAAAAATCTGGGTCAATGGAGCTTTCCGGCGCGTTTCAGCAGGTAGTGAGTGAGCAGCGGGACAGGGCGGCCCGTGGCGCCTTTGTCGGCTCCCGATTTCCAGGCCGTGCCGGCGATGTCAAGGTGAGCCCACTCGAATTTTTTGGTAAAGCGCGAGAGGAAGCAGGCAGCACTGATGCTGCCGCCCCAGCGACCGCCGATGTTGGCCATGTCGGCGAAAGGGCTCTTCAGCAATTCCTGATAGTCGTCCCACAAGGGCATTTGCCAGGCGCGATCATGCGCTTCTTCGCCGGCATGGGCGAGTTCGCGGGCCAGACTGTCGTTGTTGGCAAAAAGCCCGGTGGCGACGTGACCGAGTGCGACAACACAGGCGCCGGTCAGTGTGGCGACGTCAATGACGGTTTCCGGCTCGAAGCGCTCAGCGTAGGTCAGTGCATCGCACAGGACAAGGCGACCCTCGGCGTCCGTGTTGAGAATCTCGATGGTTTGGCCAGACATCGAAGTGACGATGTCGCCCGGTCGACTGGCCGCGCCTCCCGGCATGTTTTCGGTGGTCGGCACGATCACGGTGAGGTTGATCGGCAACTTCATCTGTGCGATCGCCTTGATTGTGCCGAGCACGCTGGCTGCGCCGCACATGTCGTATTTCATCTCGTCCATTTCTGCGCCGGGCTTGAGCGAAATGCCGCCACTATCGAAAGTGATGCCCTTGCCGACCAGTACCAGCGGCTTTTCTTCGGCTTTCCCTCCCTTGTACTGCAGAACAATCAGCTTGGGTGGCTGGTGCGACCCTTTGGCCACCGAAAGCAGCGAGTGCATGCCGAGTGCTTCCATGTCGGCGCGCTCGAGTATCTCGCAGGCGATGCCGTGATCCTGCGCGATTTTCTGTGCGGTCTCGGCAAGATAGCTGGGGGTGCACACGTTGCCCGGCAAGTTGCCGAGATTCTTGGTCAGCGCCATGCCTTCGGCGATCGCCAGTCCTTGCGCCAGCGCTTCTTCGGCGGCGGCTAGTTCGTTGCGTCGCTCTACGGCAAAAGTGAGTTTGCGCAGGGGGCGGCGAACCTCGTCCTTTTTGCTTTTAAACTGATCGAAGCGGTAAACGGTTTCCTGGGCGACGATTGTTGCTTGCCGGATGCGCCAGGCAACACTGCGTTTCTTGACCGCCGTTTCGGTAAGGAACAGGGTGCCGTCAAAGGAACCGGTTTCGTTGAGCGTTTTCACCGAGCAGCGGATGGCATCGCAGTATTCCTTTTCGCGAAATTCCTTTTCCTTGCCCAGTCCAACCAGCAGAACACGGTCGCACAAGGTGCCGGGAACATTGTGCAGGAGCAGCGTTGATCCGGATTTGCCCTCCATGTCGCCGCGCCGAATAATGTCGGAAATGTAACTGCGCGCGGCGTTGTCAAGCAGCTCGGCAGGCAAGGTCAGTTTTCGTGGCTCGAAGACGCCAACAACCACGCAGGCACTGCGTTGCTTCTCCGGGCTTCCGCTTTTTATGCTAAATTCCACACGCAGCTCCTCAATTAAAGCAGTTTTGTTGCAAAAGCCGATTATCACTGCAGTTTTTCGTTAAAGTCAAAAAATGATCTTCCAGCGCGCTGTCCGGCGCGAGTTTTCGCACTCGGCTGCTGGCATTTTTGTTGCGCTATTCGCCATCCTGCTGACGACCCAGCTGATTCGTCTACTCAGTGAAGCGGCGCGCGGTGGGGTCGAGCCGGGTGCGGTAGCGGCCTTGCTAGGGTTTTCGGCGCTGGGCTATCTGCCTATTCTGCTGTCTCTGGCGCTTTTTATTTCGATTCTGCTGACCTTGTCGCGCAGTTACCGCGATTCCGAAATGGTCGTCTGGTTTTCCTCCGGGCTCTCACTGACGGCGTGGGTTCGCCCAGTGCTCAGCTTCTCCCTGCCGCTGGTTTTCGTCATCGCCGTCCTCTCCCTGTTTCTTTCTCCTTGGGCGCTGTCGCAGAGCACCGAATATCGGGAGAAGCTCAGCACGCGCAAGGACGCCGGGCAGGTTTCTCCGGGCGCATTTCAGGAGTCTGCCTCGGGAGATCGGGTGGTTTTCGTCGAGGCGGTTGCCGATGACGCCTCCTACGTTCGGAATGTCTTCGTCAGTTCGTTGCAGCATGAGCATCTTGGCGTAACGATGGCGGCCACCGGCCATCAGGAGATTGCGGAAAATGGCGATCGTTTCATGGTCCTGGAAAAAGGCCGTCGTTACGAGGTCGAGCCGGGATCGCCGGAAATGCGCATTCTGGAGTACGAGCGCTATGCAATACGACTGGAAACAAAGGAGTCGCGCGGAATTGAGTGGACGCCGAGAAATATGCCTACTTTGGAGTTGTTGAAGGTTGATCAGAACCGGCATCGCGCCGAGTTGCTCTGGCGGCTGAGCATTCCGCTGTCGGCAATCGTGCTCGCTTTGATGGCGATACCGCTTTCATTCGTCAATCCGCGTGCAGGGCGTTCTGCGAACATGATTTTCGCCATTGCCACCTATCTGATTTATAACAACCTCATGACGATCAGCCAGACTTGGGTGGCGCAAGGCAAGATGTCATTTGCTCTGGGTGTCCTGCTGGTTCACGTGCTGATGTTGTGCCTTCTGCCGCTTCTTTTCTACCGGCGTATCGCTGTTCTTTCTTTTACGCGGTTCAGACGATGAGGATTTACCGCCGATATATCGCCCGCGAGACGCTGGGTGCGGTTCTGCTGGTTCTTGCCGCCTTTCTGACCTTGTTTGGTTTTTTCGATATGGTCGCCGACTTGAAGAATATCGGGGTGAATTACCAGTTTAAGGATGTTGTGCTTGGCGTTCTGCTGCATCTGCCTGAACGCGTTTATGAACTGACGCCGGTGGCCGTTCTGATCGGCACGCTCTATGCGTTGTCAGCGCTTGCCAGGCATTCCGAGATCACTGTGCTGAGGGCCTCCGGACTGTCAACCCGAGGTCTGTTGAGCGTCCTGTTGCAGGTGGCGGCCATCTTTGCGGCAGTGACTTTCCTGTTTGGTGAGTTTGTGGCGCCACCTGCCGAGCGCTATGCCGCGCAGCTCACGCTTCAGGCAAAAGGCTCCGTCATCGGGCAGGGAACCAGCACCGGCGTTTGGTTCAAGGATGAGAGAAATTTCATCAATGTGAGAACCGTTTTGCCGGATACGCGCTTGCGCGAAATTCGTATCTACGAGTTTGATGAGAAGGCGAGGTTGCGTTCGGTCAGCGAAGCGGAGGAGGGGGAGTATGTTCCTCCCGCAAGTTGGCGACTGACCGGCGTCGTGCAGACGCTTCTGAAAGGAGAGGCCGCTGTTGTCGAGAAAAAACCGGAGCTTCTTTGGCGCTCAGCTATTAATCCGGACATTCTTGCCGTGCTGATGGTTTCTCCGGATCGCATGTCCTTGCGGCATCTTTCCTCCTATACGAAACACTTGTCCGACAATCATCAAAAGACAAATCGTTACGATATCGCCATGTGGAAGAAGCTGATTTATCCACTGGCAGCTTTTGTGATGGTGGCGCTGGCGCTGCCTTTCGGCTATACCCATAACCGCATGGGCGGGGTGAGCCTCAAGATTTTTTCCGGCGTCATGATCGGCATTCTTTTTCACATGCTCAACGGCTTGTTTTCGAACCTTGGCGCAATCAATAGTTGGTCGCCGTTTGTCAGTGCGATTACCCCTTCGGCCTTGTTCATGTTGGCGGCGATGGGAATGATTTGGTGGGTGGAGCGGCGTTGATACCGCTCAGGCCATGATCAGCCGCGTGCCGGCAATCCGGTCATGCAGAAATTGCCGGTCACGATCAAGCAGCGCCCAGAATATCCCCGCGCCGGCCAGTGCGAAACTTGGCCAGCACAGCAGGTAGCGAACAAGTGCCTGTGCGGGGAGGACGGGCAACCCTTCGCGCGTCACGAGCCGGATATGCCAGGTCTTCATTGCCAGTGTTTGCCGGCCATTACTCCAGAACCAAAGAAAGTAGACGAGCAGCACAATGAAAAAATGCGCTTGCAAGACAATCCGTGAAGCGACGTAATGGCCGAAGGCACCGAGCAGGACGTGCGGCAGTATCAGCGCGAGCGAAATTACGCCAAGCAGGAGAAGCGCCTCATACAGCATGCTGGCGAGCCGGCGCATGAGGCCTGGCGGCTTGTTATGGCCGGTAGCGGGCATCAGGGGCGAGATGTCGTGTCGGATTGGGTGGCTTGGGGGGCGTCCGATGGTGCCGGTGCGCTGGGGGCTGGCGTTGTGATGGTGGCGGGCGTTGTGATGGTGGCGGGCGACAAGGGCAGCACCCCGGCTGCCGCCGTCCGCCCTGGCTTGGTCGCCGTCATATTGGCCGCCTGTTGCTTGTGCTTCTCTTTTTCTTCTTCCGGCAGGCTGGAGTATTCCTCCCACTTCTGTTTCAGCTCCAGCTTCTTTTCCGTCGGAAGTTGATTCACCGCCTGAAACTTCTCGCGCGCAAGCCGCCGCTGCTCCGGGCTCAGTTTTGCCCATTCCTGCATCTGCCCCTGAATCCGCCGCTGTTCATCCGGCGCTAGTCCAGGAAAGCGTTGGGCAATGCCCACCCATTTTTTCCTGCGGTAGTTCTCCATGCCATCCCATTCGCCACCGAGCGGGGCGAGGACGGTCTTTTGTTGGGCCGTGAGTTCATTCCACTTTGGTTGCGGTGGCGTTGCAACGACAGACGGGTTGGGCGTCGCCGCCCAACCCGTACCTGCCAGCAAAGTGCTGAGAATCAGTGCGGCGAGGCGCTTTTTAACCATGCATCGAAGCCCTTGTCGGTTAAGGCGCCAATCGGCAGGTCGTCAGCGAGTAAGGCGCTGTCGATGGCTTCAAGCTCGGATATTTGCTGGTCTGCCTGCCAGAAAGAGTAGGACGCGACGCATATGAGCAACCCAGTCGCCATCAGCAACTGCTTAACGTGCATGTTGTCGAACTGGTGCTGGATAAAGCCCCCGGCGGCAGCCAGGATCGATTGATGCACGGCGATTTTCTGGTGAGCCAATGCTCGCTGACGTGCCGCATCGAGGCGGGCGACTGTTGCCGGCGGCAGGTCGTGCAGCCCCCGGTTCAGGTGCTGCCGAATCTTGTGGGCAAAATGCAATTCGTTCATAGCGTGATCCCTTTTGCTTTCAGTGCTGCAGCCAGTGTGTGATTGGCGCGTGAGCAATGTGTTTTTACGCTGCCTTCCGAGCAGCCCATCGCCGAAGCAGTCTCGGCAACGTCCATGTCCTCCCAGTAACGCATGATGAAGGCTTCGCGTTGACGTGCGGGCAAGGATTTTATTTCTTTTTCAATAATTCCAAGGACTTGCGATTGCTGAAGTTGTCCGTCCGGCGTGTTAGGAGTATGAGACCCCGATTCGATAGCAATAGTTTCCAGGGGGTCGTAGTCTTCGTCGTCATTGGGCGAAAGTGCCGAAAGCAGCGTGGTCCACAGTGAGCGGACCTTGCTGCGCCGGTAATAATCGCGAATCGTGTTTTGCAGAATGCGCTGGAAAAGCATCGGCAACTCTTCTGACGGACGGTCGCCGTATTTTTCAGCGAGTTTCATCATCGAATCCTGCACCACGTCGAGTGCGGATTCTTCGTTGCGCACGGCAAACATCGCCTGTTTAAAGGCGCGGCGTTCGGTTGTGGCGAGAAAATCTGACAGTTCGCGTTGGCTGGCCAGAGCGGGAATCCTTTGGTGTTGTCGGGTGGGGCGGTGCCCATTCTACAGGCCCTTTTGAGCCGACGCCTTGACCAATCGAGGTCTAAGCTTTAACGTTACAGGTTTTTTCGAGCAATCAGATTGGTAAGGCGACGGCAATGATGATGACCGGTGCGGAGATTGTAATCAGGTGCCTGCAGGAAGAAAAGGTCGAATATGTATTCGGCTATCCTGGCGGGTCTGTCCTCCATATATACGACGAGCTGTTTAAACAGGACAAGGTCAAGCATATCCTGGTCCGCCATGAGCAGGCGGCAGTGCATGCGGCCGATGGTCTGGCGCGCTCGTCGCACAAGGTCGGCGTGGCGCTGGTAACCTCCGGCCCCGGTGCGACCAATGCCGTGACCGGCATTGCGACGGCCTACATGGATTCAATTCCGCTCGTCGTTATTTCCGGGCAGGTGCCTTCGGCCTATATTGGTCAGGATGCCTTCCAGGAGTGCGATACGGTCGGCATCACGCGTCCCTGCGTCAAGCACAACTTCCTGATCAAGGATGTGCGTGACATCGCGGCAACGATGAAAAAGGCCTTTTACATCGCCAGCACTGGCCGTCCAGGCCCCGTGGTGGTTGATATCCCGAAGGACATCACCGCCAACAAGTGCGAATTCGACTACCCGAAGACGGTTCAGATGCGTTCGTACAACCCGGTTGTCAAGGGGCATCTGGGGCAGATCAAGAAGGCGGTTCAGCTGCTGCTTGAAGCCAAGCGGCCGATGATTTACACGGGTGGTGGCGTGATCCTCTCCGATGCGTCGGAACAGCTGACCAAACTGGCGCGCCGCCTTGGTTTTCCGATCTGCAATACGCTGATGGGTCTTGGCGCCTATCCGGCGACCGATCCGCAGTATCTCGGCATGCCCGGTATGCACGGTACGGTTGAGGCGAATATGGCGATGCAGCACAGCGATGTGCTGCTGGCGATCGGCGCGCGTTTCGATGATCGCGTGATCGGCAATCCTGATAACTTTACTTCGTTGCCGCGCAAGATCATCCACATCGATATCGACCCTTCTTCGATCTCCAAGAGAGTCCGCGTTGACGTGCCGATCGTCGGCAATGTCGTCGATGTGCTGGAAGAAATGCTCAAGCTGCTCGACGCCGAAAAAGCGAAACCGGATGCGGCAGCGCTGGCTGACTGGTGGAAGGATATTGAAGGCTGGCGCGCCAAGCATTGCATGAAGTACAAGCACAAAAAGAACGTCATCATGCCGCAGTACGTCATCGAGAAGCTCCACGAGGTGACCGGCGGCAATGCCATCGTGACTTCGGACGTTGGCCAGCACCAGATGTGGGCGGCGCAGTACTACAAATTCGACAAGCCGCGTCGCTGGCTGAATTCCGGCGGCCTGGGGACGATGGGCGTTGGCCTGCCTTATGCCATGGGTGCTGCTCTGGCAAATCCGGATATGCAGATTGCCTGTGTCACCGGCGAAGGCTCGATCCAGATGTGTATTCAGGAGTTGTCGACCGCCAAGCAGTTCCGTCTGCCGATCAAGATCATCAACCTCAACAACCGCTACCTTGGCATGGTTCGCCAGTGGCAGGAAATGTTCTACGGCAGTCGTTATTCGGAGTCCTACATGGATTCGCTGCCCGATTTCGTCAAGCTGGCTGAAGCCTATGGCCATGTCGGAATCCGCGTTGAGCGGCCGGAAGATGTGGAGGGTGCGCTGAAGAGAGCCTTCATCGACCATAAGGACGATCTTGTTTTCATCGATTTCCTCACTGATCAGAAAGCCAACGTATTTCCGATGGTAGCGGCGGGTAAAGGCCTGTCCGAAATGATCCTGGCCGAAGATCTGTAAGGGGCGACAAGATGCGACACATTATTTCGATTCTGCTGGAAAACGAAGCTGGGGCGCTCTCGCGCGTCGCCGGCCTGTTCTCGGCGCGTGGCTATAACATCGAGACGCTGACGGTGGCGCCGACCGAGGATCTGTCTCTCTCGCGGCTGACCATCGTCACTTCCGGCTCCGACGAGGTGATCGAGCAGATTACCAAGCAACTGAACAAGTTGATTGACGTCATCAAGGTCGTCGATCTCTCCGAAGCTGCGCACATCGAACGCGAACTGATGTTGATCAAGGTTCGTGCTGCGGGAAAGGATCGTGAGGAAGTGAAGCGCCTCGCAGATATATTCCGTGGCCGAATCATCGATGTGACCGAGTCAACTTATGTCATTGAATTGACCGGGACCAGCGCCAAGCTGGATGCTTTTATCCAGGCAATCGATACCAGCTTGATCCTCGAAACCGTTCGTACCGGCGTCAGCGGCATTGGCCGCGGCGATCGAATTCTTAAAGTTTAACCAGACCGTTCATTGAACAAATTCGCACGAAAGGAATCACCATGAAAGTTTATTACGACAAGGACGCCGACCTCTCCCTGATCAAGGGCAAGAAAGTCACCATCGTTGGCTACGGCTCGCAGGGCCATGCTCATGCGCAGAACCTGAGCGACTCCGGCGTCAAGGTGACGGTTGGTCTGCGCAAGGGCGGTGCCTCGTGGAGCAAGGCCGAAAAGGCCGGCCTCAAGGTTGAGGAAGTCGCCAAGGCGGTCAAGGGCGCCGACGTCGTCATGATGCTGCTGCCGGATGAGACTATTCCGCAGGTTTATAACGAAGACGTCGCCCCGAACATCAAGAAGGGCGCCGCACTGGCTTTTGCACACGGCTTCAACGTGCATTACAACCAGGTCATTCCGCGCGAAGATATCGATGTCATCATGGTGGCCCCGAAAGGCCCTGGTCACACAGTGCGGTCCGAGTACCTGAAGGGTGGCGGCGTACCTTCGCTGATCGCCGTGCATCAGGACAAATCCGGCAAAGCGAAAGCGATTGCTTTGTCGTATGCCGCAGCCAATGGCGGCACCAAGGGTGGCGTGATTGAAACCAACTTCCGTGAAGAGACCGAAACCGATCTGTTCGGCGAACAGGCCGTGCTTTGCGGTGGTGCCGTCGAGTTGGTCAAGATGGGTTTCGAAACCCTGACCGAAGCCGGTTACGCGCCGGAAATGGCTTATTTCGAGTGCCTGCACGAACTCAAGCTGATCGTTGATCTCATGTACGAAGGCGGTATCGCCAACATGAACTATTCGATCTCGAATAACGCCGAGTACGGCGAGTACGTAAC
>CAJAHZ010000060.1 GCA_903939665.1 uncultured Pseudomonadota bacterium
CCAACGCCGGCATGGGCATCACCGAATCGTTCGCGATGACGCCGGCGGCTGCGGTTTCCGGCTTCTTTCTGGCGCACCCGCAGGCGCAGTATTTTGCGATCAGCAAGATCGGCCGCGATCAGCTTGAGGATTGGGCGCAGCGCGCCGGTTTCAGCGTTGCCGAGGCCGAGCGCTGGCTGGCACCGTTGCTGTAGTGCCGGATCTGGCCGGGCTCGGGGATACAGGGGATGCAATTCGATCTTTTTAAAGACAGCCCCGACGTCGGCCTGCGCAACACCGTCATCGCGGCACTGCGCGCGCGCAATCCCGGCGCGCTGCGCGAGGCAATCGACTGCCTGCGCAGCGATTTTCCGGATGACCGACATCTTGACGGCTTCGAGCATCTCTACGCCGAATGTCTGGCGCTGAAGCAGGCAAAATGGTCCGCAACCGACATCGCACGGCAAATCGAGCGCATCGAAACGCAGCTGCTGCCAGTCCTGAAAAAAGTCATCGGCGGCGATGCAGCGCTGCGCTGGATCGCGCCGGTCTGGGGGGGAGCTCGCCCGTGCCGCTGCCGGACAGGCATTCAACCGCGATGAAGCGAACGCCCATACGGCCGGCCTCTTCCTGCGCGCCGGCGAACTCGCCCCCGCGCGTGCCTCCGTCGAGGCCATCCCGTCCTGGCGGCGCATTCCCGAGCCGCTGGCATGGATGGCCGAAATCACCCTGCGCCAGAACCTGCCCGACGACTACTGGCCACTCACCGCAGAACTGGCCTGGATCGCACCGGCCTTGCTCGCGCCGTTGTTTGCGCAGGCGGCACCGGCCAGTGTTCTGCGCCTCTACCGCGAATTTTGCGCCGAGGCCGAGGGCCAGGACGATGAGGGAGATACCGGTAGCTGGTTCCCCGCCTGGCTGCTGGTCGAGCATCCCGATCTGCTGCCGTTTCTGCGTACGGCCCACGCGCACGACTCGCGCCCGGCGCGCAGCGCAGCTTTACTGATCGACCTGCTGATCGGCGAACGCCAGGGCTTGACCCAAACAATGGTCGGCAAACGCCAGCAACTGCGCGAACTCGCCCCGGCAATATTCGCGCGCTACATGGCGCTGCGCTAAGACGGCTCTTCACGTCGATGGCAGCACAGCAATTGCTGCCGGGAAAAAAGGGGACGCTACCCTTTTTAAAAAGGGGACGCTACCCTTTTTTATTTGCGATTCTGATCTCTTTGTTTTGTAGAAGGGTTCTGCTTGATAGTGTCGCAAATTAGCATTCTATAAATAGCATCCATTTATTAGATGCTCAAATATAGTGCGCTGCAATCACGATATGTATTGAGCTCGTGCGGTCGGCGAGAATCAGGCTGCCCTCTTCTATCTTTCATTGCGATGCTTCTTGCATCAGATTAAAGTGCCGCTTGCCTCTCGGCATCAACGCAACAGGAACAACACCATGCTCACCGGCGAACTCCGCAGCCAAATTGACGCAATCTGGAATTCGTTCTGGTCCGGCGGCATCTCCAACCCGCTGGAGGTGATGGAGCAAATCACCTATCTGCTTTTCCTGCGCCGTCTTGACGACCTGCACACCCTCGAAGAAAACAAGTCGGTTCGCCTCGGTAAACCAATGGAGCGCCGCATCTTCCCCGAAGGCAATGACGCCCGGGGCCGAGACTACAACGACCTGCGCTGGTCACGCTTCAAGCATTTCGCCCCGGCTGAGATGACCATCGTCGTCGGCGAACACGTCTTCCCCTTCCTCCGCGCAGGCGTTGGCAACAGCGGCGGCGATGGCTCCACCTACGCGCACCACATGAAAGATGCGCGTTTCACCATCCCGACCTCGGCTTTGCTCGCCAAGGTGGTCGACATGCTCGACCACGTGCCGATGGAAGACCGCGACACCAAGGGCGACCTCTACGAATACATGCTCGGCAAGATTGCCAGCGCCGGCCAGAACGGCCAGTTCCGCACCCCGCGCCACATCATTCGTCTGATGGTCGCGTTGACCGCACCGACCGCCAAAGACGTGATTTGCGACCCGGCCAGCGGCACCTGCGGCTTCCTGGTCGCTGCCGGCGAATACCTGCGCGAAAAGCACCCGGAAATCATGCGCGATGCAGCGGCCCGTGACCACTTCCACCACGGCATGTTCCACGGCTACGACTTCGACAACACCATGCTGCGCATCGGCAGCATGAACATGGCGCTGCACGGCGTCGACAATCCAAACATTCGCTATCAGGACTCACTGGCGCAGGACCACGCCGGCGACGAGGAAAAATACTCCCTCATCCTCGCCAATCCGCCCTTTGCCGGCTCGCTCGATTACGAAGGCACCGCCAAAGACCTGCTCGCCATCGTCAAGACCAAGAA
>CAJAHZ010000061.1 GCA_903939665.1 uncultured Pseudomonadota bacterium
AACAACACCGTCGATTACGGCAGCAATAATGCCAACCTGTTACGACCGGACTACGCCCCGAAACGCAACGCCCTGATGGTCGACTACAACCCCAGCGAATTTGCCCGCATCCGCCTGCAGCTTGCGCAGGACAAATCACAACAGGGCATCACCAACAACCAGATTTTCCTGCAATACCAGATGAGCCTCGGCGCTCACGGTGGACACAAATTCTAGGAGCCAGCCATGCTGAACAGATCAATCCGTTTTTTAGCGGCAACCGCACTCTCCGCAATCGCGCTGCCGTCTTTCGCCGCACTCAACATCCTCGCCTGCGAGCCCGAATGGGGCGCGCTGGCGCAGGCACTCGGCGGCGACAAAGTTAGCGTTTACAACGCCACCAATGCCTTTCAGGACCCGCACCACGTGCAGGCCAAGCCCAGCCTGCTGGCCAAAGCGCGCAACGCCGACATGGTGATCTGCACTGGTTCGCAACTTGAAATCGGCTGGCTGCCGATTCTGCTGCAACAGGCCGGCAATCCGAAAATACAGGCCGGCCAGCCGGGCAATTTCGAGGCAGCGCACTTCGTCCGCATGCTCGAAATACCGGCCAGCGTCGATCGCTCGCAGGGCGACGTTCACCCGGGCGGCAATCCGCACATCCAGACTGATCCGCGCAACATTGCGCTGGTTGCCGACGCGCTGGCGAAGCGGCTGGCCGAAGTCGATCCGGCCAACGCCGCCGATTACCGAAGCGCCTACACGGCATTCGCCGAGCGCTGGAAATCGGCAATTAGCCACTGGGAGAAACAGGCCGCTCCGCTCAAAGGGATGAACATCGTCGTCCACCACAAAGCCTTCGTCTATCTCGAAAACTGGCTGGGGCTGCAAGAAGTGGCGACGCTTGAACCGAAACCCGGCGTCGAACCCACCAGCGCCCACCTGTCTGCCGTGCTCGCGCAACTCGAGCGGCAACCGGCCAGGGCCATCATCCGTGGCGCCTACAGCGACGGTCGTGGATCAGACTGGCTGGCCGAACGCGCCAAAATCCCGACCGTTGTCCTGCCGTTCACAGTCGGCGGTTCGGATCAGGCAAAAGACCTGTTCGGCCTGTTCGACGATACGATCCAGAAACTTTTGTCCGTGCAGAAATAGCGCAGCGAGGTCGCGCTATGAATCTTGAGGCTTTCAATCTTTCGATACTTCTTCCCGCGTTTCTGGCCGGCCTGCTGGTGCTTGCAACGCACGTTCCACTCGGCATTCAGGTACTTTCGCGCGGCATCGTTTTCATCGACCTGGCGATCGCCCAGATCGCCACGCTTGGCGTGATCGCCGCCGACCGCGCCGGGTTCGAGCCGGAAGGCTGGATGGCGCAGATCGCCGCGGTGACGGCTGCACTACTTGGTGCCGCACTGCTCACCTGGACGGAAAAGCGCTGGCCCGACATCCAGGAAGCCTTGATTGGCGTTCTCTTCTCGCTGGCGGCCAGTGGCGGAATGATTCTGGTGGCGAACAACCCGCATGGCGGAGAACATCTGCAGGAACTCTTGGCCGGCCAGATATTGTGGGTCGGTTACGCGCAACTGTTGCCGGTTGCCGCCCTGACGGCGGTCATTCTCGGGCTGTGGTTCCGTTTCGGACAACGCATCGGTCGCTTCGGGTTTTACGGTCTGTTCGCGTTTGCCGTTACCGCTTCGGTACAACTCGTCGGCGTCTATCTGGTCTTTGCCAGCCTGATCATCCCGGCGCTGGCCAGCCGCAATCATGCGCCGCGCCGGCGAATGATGGTCGCTTACGGCGTCGGTGCGGCAGGCTACCTTCTCGGCTTGGGTCTATCGACAATATTCGATCTGCCGTCAGGCCCGGTTGTCGTTTGGACGCTGGCGCTGGGCGGCATGATGATGCATCGGCCAAGGGAGCCAGCCGGGGCATAAGGCAGGCCGCAATCGAATTGCCTGAAAAAACCCCTGCTGCAACAGTGCGGGAATCTCGCTATTCGTGGGCAAATATGCTGCTCAGACGATCCATTTTTTCCAGGGCCATGCCCGTGCCGCGAACCACGCAGGTTAGCGGATCTTCTGCGATGACAACGGGCAAGCCGGTTTCTTCCATCAGCAAGCGATCCAGATCGCGCAGAAGGGCGCCGCCACCGGTCAGAACGATGCCGCGGTCAGCAATATCGGCGCCAAGCTCTGGCGGTGTTTTCTCAAGCGCGAGTTTGACGGCAGTAACGATCTGATTCAGGGGTTCGGTCAGCGCCTCCAGTATTTCATTGCTGGAAATCGTGAATCTGCGGGGGATCCCCTCCGACTTGTTGATTCCGGAAACCTCCATCTCTCGCACTTCGAGCCCGGGAAAAGCCGAGCCGATGGTCTTTTTGATCTTTTCGGCAGTGTTCTCGCCGATTTGCATACCGTAGTTTCGGCTGATGTAGGTAATGATCGCCTCGTCGAACTTATCGCCGCCGACCCGCACCGAGCCGGCATAGACCATGCCGCCAAGAGCGATGACAGCCACGTCGGTCGTGCCGCCGCCGATATCGACGACCATCGAGCCAACCGCTTCCGTCACCGGCAGATTGGCGCCGATCGCTGCGGCCAGCGGTTCATCGATAAGATAAACCTGGCTGGCGCCAGCGCCCAGCGCAGACTCGCGGATCGCCCGTCGCTCCACCTGCGTTGCGCCGCCCGGAACGCAAATGATAATGCGCGGACTCGGCGCAAGGCGGCGTGCCTCATGAACCTTCTTGATGAAATGCTTCAGCATCTGCTCGGTGACAGTGAAATCGGCGATAACGCCATCTTTCATCGGCCGGATGGCCGTGATGTTGCCCGGCGTGCGGCCAAGCATCTGTTTGGCGGCAACGCCCACGGCCAGCACCTCTTTCCGCGAACTGCGCCCGTCCTCGGTGCGAACTGCAACCACGGAGGGCTCGTTCAGGACAATACCTTTACCGCGAACATAAATCAGTGTGTTGGCGGTACCCAGATCGATCGCCAGATCGCTTGAAAAATAACTGCGGAGAAAACCAATCATGGCGAAAAAGCCTCCTGCGAATAGGGAAGGTTTGGGTGGGGCTGGTGATCCTTGATCGGGAACAGCGAATGCGGCGCAAAATGCCCGCCAGCCGATTTGGGCGTCAAATCCACGCAATGCCGGATTTGATCCATTCCTGCTGGGGATGAGGAAAGGACGCCTGCACTTTGCCACGAAATTTGCTGCAGCGCAACAAATTAGATGGTCAAAATTTCGACAAAAGAACTGAACAACCCCGGAAAAATGGCCTTCAAGCCCGCGAAAAACTCCACGAGAGCGCGACTGCAGCTGATAGAAGACGACGGCGCTTTGCTGAGTTTCAGGCATAGCGGGCAAAAAAACACCCGATCAAACAAAACCATATGTCGTTGTGCGGCGCAACAGCAAGCACTAACCCCGATGACGAGGTCAGCCCGATCTCCACACTGGCCACAAAAATGTTTTGTCGCAAAGCCGGTCGAATGAACGATAGGGCAAACTCACGCATCCAATAAGCTACTTAACCTCGTTTATGGTGCCCGGTGATGTGATGAGCAATAAATTTCTGGAACTGCTGGCCGGGGCGCGGATCATCCTCGGTGAAGGTGCCATCATTGAGCGCTTGCGGCGCGCAGCCGACATCCAGCTGGACGAACAGGTGGTCAATTCGGCGCTGATCTACCAACCAGCCGGACGGGCGGCACTCGAAGCAATCTACCGCCAGTACCTCAACATCGGGCAGCGCAACAAACTACCCATGCTGATCTCGACCCCTACCTGGCGCGCCGGGCGGGAGCGCATTGCCGCAGCAGGGCTTGCCGGTCGCGACCTGAACGGCGACAACACGCGCTTTCTGGCCGGCCTGCGTGACAGTTACGGCGACTATGCCAGCCAGGTCGCACTGTGTGGGCTGATGAGTTGCCGTGGCGACGCCTACAAACCGGCGGAGGCGATGAGCGCCGAGGCTGCGAGCAAATTTCATGCGTGGCAAGCCGATGCTCTGGCTGCCGCCGGCGTCGACTTTCTTCTGGCGGCGACCCTGCCTGCGCTCAGCGAGGCGATCGGACTGGCCCGGGCGCAGGCCGCCACCGGGCTGCCCTACGTGATCAGTTTTGTCGCGCGCCCCGAAGGAACCCTGCTCGATGGCACCCCACTGAAAGAGGCCATCGCCGCCATTGATGCGGCGGTGACACCGCGTCCCGCCGCCTACCTCATCAACTGCACGCATGCCTCGATCTTTCGCAGCGCCCTGTTGCACGGAAGCAACGCCTCCGAACTGGTCAGAGAGAGGGTCATCGGCCTGCTGGCCAACACCGCCGCACTCAGCCCGGAAGAACTCGACGAGAGCGCCGAACTGATCGAAGAAGCGCCGGAGATTTTCGGGAAAAGCGTCGCCGCACTGCACGACGAACTGGGCATGAAAGTGCTGGGGGG
>CAJAHZ010000062.1 GCA_903939665.1 uncultured Pseudomonadota bacterium
GACCGCCGGCTTGCTTGCCACCGGCATTGTGTTCATCGGCTTTTGTCCGGCGCCCCTGTCCGGGCTGCTGGCAGCTTCGGTCGCGCAGCTGGCGCGTCAGTTCGGAGGCTGATATGAATTCCGCTCAGCAGCCGGTCGCGCCTGAATCCGTCGATGTCGCCATTGCGGCCCGGCTGCAGGCTTGCCTGCAGCGCCTCGAACATGTGTTGCCGGCGCAGGCGCCGCTGCGCGATTTCGTTCATCACAACACGCTGCATGGATTTCAACACCTGCCTTTCGAGAAGGCGCTTGCCGAGGCCGGACGGCTGATCGGTGCAACGCCATGGCTTGCCGAAGCGCGCTGCCGGGAGTTGTTCAAGCAGGGGCGGGTGGACGCGGGCGATCTGGACGCCGCGTTGTGCCAGTTGCCGGAAGCCGACGGAGCGCGTGTACTGGCCTCGTACGGCACGCGGCAGATTTGTCGGCGCGATGTTCTGCTTGCCGCATTGCGCTATCCGCTCGGCGACATCACGCCTGTCGGTTTGCGTTGGCAGATCGAGGAGCACGCGGTGTTTGACCGCTTGCCGGCGGATGTCGAGGCGGGCGCGCGACAGCGCCTTCTGGCGAGTGCCGCGCGCAGCGGGTTTGACCATGAGGCTGCCGCGGTCGCCGACCTGTGGGCCGCAGCGCGCGAAGTGCTGGCGCCTGCCGGACACGAAGCGACGCCGAACGAGGCGATGACGCATTTGTTCGATGATTTCTGGGCCGAGGAGCAGCGTGTCGTTCCGCCCTGGGAGAAGACGGCGGCAAAGTCGTGGCAGGCCATGGTTGCCCGTCTCGGCGCGGACTGGACATTGAGCGCCCTGCTCGCGCAGCTGACCGGTGAAGACGTGCGTCAGTCATTGCGACCAACGCTGGTTCGTCATCTGGCAGCGCACCTCGATCAGGGGCTGGCCGCCTGGCACAACCCGGCACGGGCGCAGGGTTTTTTTGCCGCCTGGCGGCTCAGTGCCGGCCTGGACATGAGCTGGGGGCTTGACGATCTGCCCAGCGCACGGCGCGCGATCGATCAGTTGCCGGACGACCCGCTGCAGGTGATTGCCGAGGAGCTGGGGCGCCTCGGGCCGGATGAGGCGCACTGGTGCGGCTATCTGGAGCGTCTGGCGCTGGAGTTGCCGGGCTGGTCGGGAATGTTCCTGCGCCGCCATCTGCAGGGCGGCACCGGGCAGCGCGGCGAAGCGCCGGTCTCGATGCTCGACTATCTGGCGGTGCGACTGGTTCTCGAACGCCTGTATGCAGAAAGCCTCGTCAGCCGCATCTGGAAACTGCCGCTGTTGCTCTCGGAGCTCGGCGACTACTTTCTTTGCCATCCGGCCGAGCTTTGGGTGCGCCACAGCTGCGGCGAGGGCGGTTTGCCGGAAGAGCTGCAGGACGTCGTCGGGCCCTGCATGAGCGTGCCGGTCGATGAGGACACGGAGCAATGGCAACATTTTGCGCAGCGCCTGGCCCGCTGGCAGGCGACGCGTCAGGGCGAGGCAGCGGCGAGTGGCCTGCCGGCCTGGCCGTTGTTCCGGCTGGCGCAGCATCTGGGTCTTTGTGGCGGCGATCTGCGCGAGATCGGCGTCGCCGGCGGCAAGGCGCTGTTGCAGTGCCTTGCCGCGTTTGATGCCGATCAGCGTGGCTACGCCTGGCTGCTGGCGTACGAACATCATTACCGGCAGCAGATTTTTGCGGCGCTGGTGGCCAATCACAACCGTTCGCGCGGCGCGGCGCGCATTTGTTCAGCACAGATGGTGTTCTGCATGGACGATCGCGAGGAAGGGGCGCGTCGGCACATGGAAGAATTCAATCCGGCGATCGAGACCTTCGGCGCAGCCGGCTTTTTTGGCCTGCCAATGCATTGGCAGGGGCTGGACGATGCGCTGCCGAGCGCGCTGTGCCCGATTGTTGTGCGGCCACAGAACGCCCTGTTTGAGCAAGTTGCCCCGGGTAGCGAAGCCGCGCAAGCCGTTCACCAGCGGCGGCGTGGCTGGCGGCTGGCCTGGCGTGAGCGCCTGCATCAGGGGAGTCGGCGCGGTGTATTGCAGTCGCCGCTGCTGACCACGGTCGCCGCCCCTTTCGCGCTGCTTGGCTTGCTGCTTCGCACGCTGGCGCCGGCGCGTTGGGCGAGCGCCCTGGGGCGCCTGATCGATGCTTTCGATCGACCGGTGCGCGGCGCCCTGTCGCTCACTGCCGAGCCGGCGGAAGCCGCCAGAACGGCCAGCGCCGATGCGCCACGGGTCGGTTTTGCTGAGTCCGAGCAGGTCGAGCGGGTGAGCGGCTTTCTGCGCAGCATCGGGCTCACCGCCGGCTTTGCGCCGCTGGTCGTCATCATGGGGCACGGCTCGGACAGTCGCAATAATCCGCATCTGGCCGCCTACGATTGCGGCGCCTGCTCGGGTCGCCATGGCGGGGCCAACGCCCGTGTTTTCGCCGCGCTGGCCAACCGGCCCGAAGTGCGCACGCAGCTTGCCGCGCGGGGTATCGCCATCCCGGCGACAACGTGGTTTGTCGGCGCCGAGCACAACACCTGCGACGAGTCGGTCGCCTGGTACGATCTCGAAGCGGTCCCCGAAGCGCACCGGCAGCCGCTTGCCGAGTTGCGCCGCGACACCGCCGAGGCCTTGCGCCTGTATGCCGTTGAACGCTGCCGCCGCTTCGCTTCGGCGCCCCGCAATCCTTCGCCAAGGCGCGGCCTGCAGCATCTGGCCGATCGCCGCTACGACATCGCCGAGCCGCGCCCTGAACTTGGTCATGCAACGATCGCTGCTGCCTTTATCGGTCGCCGCGCCATGAGCCGGGGCGTCTTTTTCGACCGGCGCACTTTCCTCATTTCCTACGATCCGGCGCAGGATGCCGATGGGCGGATTCTCGAGGCGACCCTGCTCACGGCGGGGCCGGTCGGGGCGGGCATCAGTCTTGAATATTATTTCTCGACCGTCGATAACGAAGGCTTCGGTTGCGGCACCAAGGTCATGCACAATCTCGCCGGTTTGTTTGCTGTCATGGAAGGCGCCAATTCCGATCTGCGCACCGGCCTGCCGCAACAGATGATCGAGATCCACGAGGCCATGCGTTTGCTCGTCGTGGTCGAGCAGACGACCGAGCTGCTCGGCGCGATCTATCACCGCCAGCCGGCGCTGCAGGAATTGATCGGCAACGGCTGGGTCGTTCTGGCCGCCAAGCACCCGCAGAGCGCTGAAATTCAGCTGTTCGATCCGGTGCGGGGCTGGCAGCCCTGGCGTGCCGATGCAAACCAGCCTTTGCCGATGCCGGAAGTCGAGCGTTCGCTTGACTGGTTCCTCGGGCACAGCGATCCGCTGCCCCCGGCGCTTTTGCGGCGTCCGCTGGCGGTGGCGATATGAGCAGCGCCGGCTGTCTGCTTGCCGCATTGGCGGCAACTTTCAAACTGGTCTGGTTGCTGCCCGTGCTTCCCTTGCTGGCGGCTGCGGCGATTGCTCTGCATTCACTGGTCAATCGACGGACGGCGGATGCGCAGGAGCCGCTGGTTGCGGGGCTGGCCTCGGGCGCCGCGCTTGGCGTGCTGCTGCTGTTGCTGACTTTTGATCTGGCGGCGCTCGGCAATGCACCGCCTGGTTATCTGGTCGTCGGTGAGTGGATGGCGCTGGAAACCGTGCCGGTTCGCCTGTCGTTCATCCTTGACAAGCTCAGCTTGCCGGTTGCCACGCTGGTTGCGTTCATTGCCTGGCTCGTCCTGCGTTTTTCCTGCACCTATCTGCACCGTGAGCCGGGCTTCCGGCGCTATTTTTTCGCCATGAGCCTGTTTTTCGCCGGCATGCTGCTGATCGTGCTGGCCGGCAACGTGGTGCTGACTTTTGTTGGCTGGGAACTGTGCGGTTTGAGTTCATGGATGCTGATCGGCTATGCATGGCATCGACCGCAAGCGACGGCCAACGCGCTATTCGCTTTCCTGACCAACCGCGTTGGCGATGCCGGTTTCCTGCTGGGCATCGGCCTCGCGGTGTGGCTGGTCGGAACAACGGAGTGGCCGGGGCTGGCTGGAGATGGCAGTCTGCCGACGGTGACGGTGCGCCTGCTGGCATTTGGTTTTGTGGTCGCGGCGCTGGCCAAATCGGCGCAACTGCCTTTTTCGCCGTGGATCGCGCGGGCCCTGGAGGGGCCGACGCCATCGTCAGCGGTTTTTTACGGCTCCCTGATGGTGCATGCCGGCGTCTATCTGTTGCTCCGTCTGGAGCCCTTGCTCGTGCAGGTGCCGGATGTCATGGCCCTGATTATGCTGGTCGGCCTGGCGACCGCGCTCTACGGCTATCTGTGCGCGCTGGTGCAAAGCGACGTCAAGTCGGCGCTGATCTTTTCCACGCTGACGCAGGTCGGCTTGATGTTCCTTGCCTGCGGGCTGGGTTTCTTTGGCTTGGCGGCCTGGCACCTTGCGCTGCATGCGGCGTGGCGCGCTTACCAGTTTCTGCTGGCGCCGTCCTACATGCATCTGGTTGCCGGGGCGGCGCGCCCCGTGCCGCGTTGGCTGGCCGCGCGTCCCTGGCTATACACCGCAGCCGTGCAGGGGTTCTGGATCGAGCCGCTGGCGCGCAGCCTGCTCGCCCGACCGACGGTGGCGCTCGGACGGGACATGCGCTCGCTTGATGAGCGGGTCATCGACCGGTTGGTTGGCGTGCCGCGCGAGGATCAGGCGGATGATGTGCGCGAGGTTTCTGCCGACGAATTGATTCGCGGCCATGGCGTGGCCGGGCGGGTCTTGTTCCAGGTCGCTGATCGACTGCTGCGTCTGGAAGCGCGCCTCCTGCTCAGCGGCAGCGGCGCGCTGCAACAGCACTTGCGACATGCCGGGAAATACATGGAGGCGCTGGAGCTGATGCTTGAGCAGCCGCGTTATCTGATGCTGATGGTGATGGCAACTTTTGTGGTGATCCTGTGATCAGCGAACTGCCCTGGAGCGCGCACGCCAACTATCCGTTGCTGGCAACGCTGCAGTGGCTGCCGCTGATCGGCGCGGGTCTGCTGATGCTCATGCGCGACGCGCAACTCGGCGTCTTTTTCGGCCGGCTGTTTGCGGTGGTCGAACTGGGCGTGGCGATTGATCTTTACCGCCGGCTCGATGCCTCGGTCCACCTGATGCAGTTTGCCGAGCGTGTGGACGCGCTGGCCTATCATGCGGCGGCGGACGGCATCACGGTGCTGTTCGTTTTGCTCACCGCTTTGCTCGGGTTGTTGCTGACCTTCTACGGCATGGCCCGCGAACAGATGTCGCCGGCTCGCCTGATCGCCGTCCTGCTGACCGTCGAATCGTCGCTGATGGTTATGCTGACAACGATGAATCTGCTGTGGTTCGCCGGCGCGGCGGCAGTCCAGCTGGCGCTTGTCGGCTACCTGCTCTGGCGTTGGGCGTCGGCTGAAGAGGAGAGCAATGCGCTGTCGCGGTTCTTGCAGTATCAGGGCTTTGGCTGGTGCCTGTTCGTTGCCGGTGCCGTGGTGCTCGGCTGGAGCCATGCCGATGCCACCGGCGGGCGCTGGAGTTTTGATTTCTTCGATTTGTTGCAGACGCCGCCGCTCGGCAAGTTTCAGTCAGCGGCCTTCTTTCTGCTGTTTTATGGCTTGGCCATTCGCACGCCGCTCTTCCCCCTGCACGGCTGGCTGCCCAATACCGCAAGGCATGGGCTGATCGCGGTCGGGCCGGTCTTGCTGCTTGGCGTCAAGGTCGGTATTTATGGCATGGCACGCTTCGTCCTGCCGCTTACCGCCGAGGCCGTGATGGTCTGGCAACCCTACGTCGTCTCGTTCGCCATGGTCGGCGTGTTCTACGCGGCGATTCTGGCCTTGCTGCAGGTCAATCTGCGCCGCCTGATGGCTTTTGCCGTAGTCAGTCACACCAGCCTGATTGTCATCGGCCTATTCACCTTGCATCACTCCGGACTGCAAGGCGCTATCTTGCTGTCGGTCAATTTCGGGCTGGCCGTTACCGTGATGCTGCTGATGGTCGGCTACGTTTACCGCCGCACGGGCACCACCGATCTGGCCCGGCTCGGCGGCCTGTTCGACCGCCTGCCTTTCATCGCCATTGCATTTTTGATCGGCGGTTTGTCCATTCTCGGCATGCCGGGAACGCCGGGTTTCGATGCCGCGCATCTGATACTTGAAGCATCGATCGAAACCTTTGGCGCCTTGCCGACGGTGGCCACCGCGTTGGGCAACGTGGCGGCGGCCGGCTTTTTGTTGTGGGCTTTTCAGCGGGCGTTTCTGGCGCCGCCGCCCACGGATCAGCCCTTGCAGGCGATCGAACGCACGCAGCCGATGGAATATTTCATCGGCGGTATTTCACTCCTCGTCTTGCTGCTTGCCGGCTTCTTCCCCGAACCCTGGCTGCATCTGACCGACAGCGCGGCAACGGCTCTCGGCGCGGTTTTCAAGCATGACTGAGCTATCCGGTCTGCCTCTGCTTAGCTGCCTGCTGGCGCTGCCGCTGCTTGGCGCGCTGGCTTGCTCCTTGCAACGCGACGCAGCATGGGCGCGCGGTTTGGCGCTCGGCGCAGCCTTGCTGACCTTGCTTTGCTCGCTGCTGGTCGTCGCGGCCTTTGACGGCACGCGGGGCGGGTTTCAGTTGCTCGACTCGGCGAACTGGATGCCGGGGCTCAATATCCGCTACTTGGTCGGCGTCGATGGCCTTTCCCTGCTTTTTCTGCCAGCCACGGCCTTGCTTTTTTGTGCGACCGTGATCGCCGGGTGGCGTGGTGTTCGTTCGGCGCCGGGGCTTTACTTTGCGTTGTTGCTTTTCTTCGAGGCGGCAACGCTCGGCGTATTTTGTGCGCTCGATTCGATCCTGTTTTTCTTCTGCTGGGAATTGACGCTGCTGCCGCTCTATTTTCTCGTCAGCCTGTGGGGCGTCGATGGCTGGCGGCAAGCGGCTGCCGTGCGCTACTTTTTTGTCATGCTCGGTGGTGGCGTGCCCCTGCTCTTTGGCATCATCGTGCTGGTATTCAGCCACGCGGCCGGCGGCCCCCTGGCTTTTGATCTGCCGACGCTGCTGATCAATCCGGTGGACAGGGATGCGCAGATTCTGGTTTTTCTGCTATTGCTCGTCGGCTTTGGCGTCAAAGTGCCGCTGGTGCCCTTGCATACCTGGCTGCCGGCGATGGCAATGGGTGCGCCGGCTGCGGTGACCGCGCTGCTGGTCGGGCTGAAGCTGGGGGCATACGGCTTGATTCGCTTCGCCATTCCGCTCGCGCCGCAAGCCGCTCACGAATTGCACTGGCTGCTTGCCGGCTTCGGTACTGTGGCCATCCTCTACGGGGCAGTTGCCGCGCTGGCGCAGAGCAACCTGCGCAGCATGCTGGCGTATCTGAGCGTGTCGCACGTTGGCCTGGTCGTTCTTGGCCTGGCTTCTTTTTCGGTGTCTGCGCTGCAGGGCGCTTTGCTGCAGTTGCTGAATTTCAGCGTTGCGGCAGGCAGCGGTTTCCTGATGCTGGCCTTCCTGCAGCGGCGGACGGGATCGACCGATCTTGCACATCTGGGCGGCGTGGCGCGCAGCATGCCGCTGCTGAGCAGTTTTTTCCTGCTGTTCGGGCTGGCCGGGATGGGAATGCCCGGAACGATCGGCTTCCCGGCAGAATTGCTGATTGTCGTTTCAGCGCTGCATACGCACACGGGCGCCGGGCTGGCCGCACTGTTTGGCGTGGTGCTGGGCGCCGGCGCTTTCCTGGCGCCTTTTCGGCGTGCCTTTTTTGGGCCGGCGACGAGTCCAGACGTGTTGGCTGCCGAGGATCTGCGAGCGCGCGAGTTGCTGCTGGCGCTGGTGCCGACGGTGCTGCTTTTGGTGTTCGGTTTTTATCCGGCGCCGCTACTGGAATTGCTGCGGCCGGCAGCCGAGGCGTGGGTGGCGGGGATGGGCGTTTTTTAGTTTGCTGCGCCGGCGCGCGGCTTTTCAGCGCGGCGACTTTTTCTGCCCATAGCGCACCGCAGTCAGAATCCCTTTAAGAATTTCGATCGGTTCCGGTGGGCAGCCAGGAATGGTGAGGTCAACCGGGATGACTTTGGCAACGCCGCCGAGGCAGGCGTAGCTTTCGCCAAAAATTCCGCCATCGCGGCCACAGTCGCCGATGGCGACCACCAGCTTGGGGGCGGGCATGGCGTCGTAGGTGCGTTTGAGCGCCATGGCCATGTTGCGCGATACCGGCCCGGTGACCAGCAGCATGTCGGCATGACGCGGGCTGGCCACGAACTTGATGCCGAATCCTTCGAGGTTGTAGTAGGGGTTGTTGACGGCGTGTATTTCGAGTTCGCAGCCGTTGCAGGAGCCCGCGTCGACTTCGCGAATGGTTAAGGCCTGCCCGAGAATGTCGAGAATGTCCTGATGAATGCGCTGCGTCTCGCTCTGAAAATCGGGGTCAGCCTGTGGCGCTGGTTCAGTGCGGATGCCATTTCTGGCGATCTGTCGGAGTATTTTCCACATCAGAGGTCGGGCCCCGAATAGCTCAGGTTGAAGGACTTGTTGATCAGGGGAAAGTCGGGAACGATGTTGCCGATCACGGCGTATTCCAGAACAGGCCAGTTCTGCCACGAGGGGTCGTGACAGTGGCAGCGAAGGATGCGGTTTCCTTGTTCGCCTTGGTCGCTCGCGCCAATTTCAAGTGCCACGAAAATTTCGCCGCGCCAGCCTTCGATCCGTCCGGCGCCAAAGCCTGCCGGCATCTCTTTGTCCGGGTTGACCCGTTGTTCGCCGTCAGGCAGGCCGCTGGCCATGCGCCGAATCAGACGCAGCGATTCCAGAATTTCTTCAAAGCGTACTTTTGCTCTGGCAGCGACGTCGCCGCTGCGATGAAACGCCGCTTTTACGCCGAGTTCGCGATAGGGGCTGATCGGGAAATCGACGCGCAAATCGTGCGAAATGCCGCTGGCGCGCGCGGCGAACCCGGTCAGCCCCAGTTGCTTGGCCAGTTCAGGGACAACCCGTCCGGTGGTGATGAAGCGATCTTGCAGCCCGGCATGGTTGTCGTAAATCGATCGCAGCTGGTGAACTTCCCGCTCGACAAGCTCACATTGCGCGACGAGCCGGGCGAGGCCGGGCGCATCGAGTGGGGCATCAAGCGGGACATCGACGCCGCCGGGAATGATCTTGTCCATCATGAAGCGATGGCCGAACAGTTCCTTGTTCAGACGCAGCCAGTCTTCCTTCAGGCACATGAACTGGGCCAGGCCGAATGAAAAAGCCGCGTCGTTGCCGAGGGCGCCCAGATCGCCGAGGTGATTGGCGACTCTTTCCCGCTCAAGCATCAGCGCCCGCAGCCAGCTTGCGCGTGCCGGTATCTGCAGGTTCCACGCCGATTCGAGCGCCATGCAGTAAGCCCAGGCATAGGCCACTGTCGAGTCGCCGGAAACCCTTCCGGCCAGCCGGTGTCCTTCGCTGGCAGGCAGTTGCTCGAAACGTTTTTCGATGCCTTTGTGTTTGTAGCCGAGCCGTTCCTCGAGGCGCAGCACTTTCTCGCCGACCACCGAGAAACGGAAGTGACCCGGTTCGATGATCCCGGCGTGCACCGGGCCAACGGCGATTTCGTGAACGCCGTCGCCTTCGACGCGCACAAAGGGGTAGTCCTTTAGCGAGCGACCGTCGAAACATGCTGCGCCATTGACTTCCCGGCGCAAGGGGAAGTGCTCGACGGGCCAGGCGCCGTGGTTCAGCCATGGCCGGGTATCGGCGGCGTTTTCGGCATGGATCCCGAGCAAGTCGGCCGTGGCGCGCTGCATGCGACCGGCGAAGGAAAATATCCCGGAAATATCGGGATAGCCGGACTGCGCGCCGGTCAGCGGCAGATCGAGCCAGATCATTCCGTCCTGCATGGCGTAGGCGGCAGAGATGACGAAGTTTCCCGTTTCGCCCTGCCGACGGTCGCTGCCCCACAGCGCCACCAGCCGGCCGCCGCACTCTGCCACGGCCAGTGCGGCCGCCGACCAATCTGCCGCATCAACCATCCCGCGACTGAGCGGAATCGGCGCCGGCAGGCCCTTCAGATCCAGTTTTAGGCCGGGCAGGTGCATGCTCAGCCTCCGATCAGACGGGCCGCCTGACGATACCAGACGTCAAGATAGGGCGGGATATAGAGGCCGAGCATCAGCGCCAGGCCAAGATGCACGAAGACCGGCAGCAAGGCGGGAGGATGGGCCAGCGGTTTCAGCGCGGTCTGGCCAAAAACCATTTCCTGCACGCGGCTGAAGATCGCTGCGAAGGCGACGCCGAGCGCCAGGAGCAGAAAGGGCGTGGCCCACGGGAGTTCGCGCATGGCGGTGGTGAGGATCAGGAATTCGCTGGCAAAGACGCCGAAAGGCGGCATGCCGAGAATCGCCAGCGAGCCGAGCATCAAGCCCCATCCAACGCTTGGCGTGACTTTGATCAGCCCTTTGATGTCCTCCATGATTTGCGTGCCCGCCTGCTGGGCCGCATGGCCGACGGCAAAAAAGATCGCCGACTTGACCAGCGAGTGCACCGTCATGTGCAGCAAGCCGGCAAAATTGGCAATCGGCCCGCCCATGCCGAAAGCAAAGGTCATCAGCCCCATGTGCTCGATCGACGAGTAGGCAAACATGCGCTTGACGTCTTTTTGCCGGGAGAGAAAGAATGCGGCGGCAACTACTGAAAGCAGCCCGAAGCCGATCATCAGATTGCCGGCAAAGGGGCTGTGCAGTGCGCCGTCGGTCAGCACCTTGCAGCGGATGACGGCGTACAGTGCGACATTGAGCAGCAGGCCGGAAAGTACGGCGGATATCGGCGTCGGGCCTTCGGCGTGGGCGTCGGGCAGCCAGTTGTGCACGGGAACCAGGCCGACCTTGGTGCCGTAGCCGAGCAGCAGAAAAATGAAGGCCAGCGACATGATCGTTGGGTCCAGTTGCATCTTGACCACTTCCAGATTGGTCCACAGCAACGCGTCGGCGCTATCGCCAATCACCCGGTCTGCCGCCATGTAGAGCAAGATGGTGCCGAACAGCGCTTGCGCGATGCCGACGCCGCACAGGATGAAATATTTCCACGCCGCTTCGAGGCTGGCCGGTGTGCGGTAGATCGAGACCAGCAGCACCGTGGTGAGCGTCGCGGCCTCCATCGCCACCCAGAGAATCCCCATGTTGTTGGTCATCAAGGCAACCAGCATGGTGAAGGAGAAGAGCTGGTACATGCTGAAATAGAGCCGCATGCGCAGCGGTGTCATCTTGCCGTGATCCTGTTCGACGCGCATGTAGGGCCGCGAAAAGATCGACGTGCTCAAGCCGACGAAGGCGGTCAGCGTGACCAGGAAGACATTCAGCGGATCAATAAAAAACTGCTTGTCGAGCGCGAACAGGGGGCCGTCCGAGATGATGCGAACGGTCAGTGCGGCGGCGGCGAGAAAGGTGCCTAGGCTGAAGACGACATTCAGGTCGCGCGCATAGGCGCGGTGCCCGATCAGAGCCAGCACAAGCGCTCCGGCCAAAGGGGTTAGAAAAACCAAAAGAAGGGCGTCCATTCGCTCAGTCTTCCTTCAGCTTTTCGAGGTGGCTGATGTCCAGACTGTCAAACTGCTCGCGAATCTGGAACATGAAAACGCCGAGGATCAGGACGCCCACCAGCACGTCGAGCGCGATCCCCAGTTCGACGACCATCGGCATGCCGTAAGTTGCCGAAGTGGCGGCGAAGAACAGTGCGTTTTCCATCGAGAGAAAGCCGATCACCTGCGGCACCGCTTTGGCCCGGGTGATCATCATCATGAAGGAGAGCAGGAAGCAGGCGATTGCGATGCCCAGCGTGCCGCGTGCAATCGAGGCCGATAGCTTGGCGATGGGCAGTGCGAGGTTGAAGGAAAAAACCACAAGCACAATGCCGATCAGCATGATCGTTGGGATGTTGATCAGGGTCTCGATGTCCCAGCGCACATTCAGCCGGTTGATCAGCCGGTGCAGCAGGTAGGGAATCAGGAAGCATTTCAGTGCCAGCGTCAGCGCCGCCGAGTAATAGAGATGGTGCTGGTGCGTCACGTAGGCGACGGCAACGGTCGAGGCAACCACCGTCAGGCCCTGCAGGGTGAACAAGTGGATCAGGGTCAGGATGCGGCGCTGTGAAAGCATGGCAAAGGCCAGCATGAGGATGACCGCTGCAAACAGGTTGATGAGCTGTGTAATCAGGTTGTCCATCGTTCAGGACCCGAGCAGGAAATGAGTGAGCATGCCGATTACCGCCATCAGGAAGGCGGTTGCCAGAAATTCCGGCACCCGGAAAATGCGCATTTTTGCGCACAGGGTTTCGATCAGGGCGAGCAGAAAGCCGCCAATCGCCAGTTTGAAAAGCATGGCTGGAATGGCCAGGATCAGCGCAACGGGCGCTTGTGCCTCGGCGATCCCCCAGGGGAAAAAGAGCGCCAGACCAATGCATGAGTAGGCAAACAGCTTGAGCGAAATGGCCCATTCGATGAGCGCCAGATGTCGCCCCGAGTACTCGAGGATCAGCGCCTCGTGAATCATGGTCAGTTCGAGATGGGTTGTCGGGTTGTCCACCGGAACACGGGCGTTCTCGGCAAAAGAGACGAGGCAAAAAGCGATGCCGGCAAAAGCCAGGCTGGGGTAAAGGACGAAATCGCGGTGCGCAAGGTTTTCGACGATCTCGGTCAGCGCGGTTGACTGGCTGATCAGGGATGCAGTGAACAGGACGCTGAGCAGCGCGGGCTCGGCAAGAAAGCCGATGAGCATTTCACGCCGGGCGCCGAGTGAGCCGAAGGCGGTGCCGATATCCATGGCCGCCAGTGCCATGAATACCCGCGCCATGGCAAACAGGCCGACCAGCGCGATGGCATCGGCGGCTGGCGAGAGCGGCAGGTCGGTCGATAGCGTCGGAATGATCGCGCAGGACAGCAGCATGCAGCCGAAAGCAACGTACGGCGCCATGCGAAAGAGCGGTGAAGCGCTCTCCGCGACGACGGATTCCTTGATGAACAGCTTACGCAGCATCCGATACGGCTGCAACAAGCCCGGGCCGGAGCGGTTCTGTAGCCACGCCCGCCATTGATTGACCCAGCCGGTCAGCAAGGGGGCGAGCAGCAGGGCGGCCATGATCGCCAGAAACTGGGAGAGCAGACCGGAGAGGTTCATCGTTGCACCAGAAACAGCATGAACAACAGGGTGATGAAGCTGTAGAGCAGGTAGATGGAGATTCGTCCTTGCTGCAGGCGGCCCACTTGCCTGGCCAGATATTCAATGCCTCGGGATATCGGCAGATAGAGCCAGTGCCAGAAGTGATCGTTGAGGACGACTTTGTAGAATGGTTTGGTATCGGCGGGTGAGGGTAGCGTTCTTTGCAGTCGGAGAAATGGTTCGAAAATTTGCCGGATCGGTTGCCCAAAACCCTCGGCGGTGTCTTGCATGCGCGGTGTCTGCCAGGGATGGCCGCAGTCCCAGGGCGCCGAGCGGCGCACGTGCCCGTGATAGAACAAGCGCACCAGAAGAAAAGCCAGGGTGCTGGCTGCAATGATTCCGAGCAGGAAGAAGACCGGCCCGTAACTCGCCCGTTCGATCGAAGTCGGCGCCAGCAGCCACCAGCCACTGGCTGCCGCCTGCTTGGCCAAACCCTCGCCGACCATCATCCGGGTGACCGGGTCGATAAACTGGATCATCAGGTTGGGCAGCAACCCCAAAGCGATGCACCAGGCGGCCAGCCAGAGCATACCGGCTTTTTCCCAAGGGCCGGCGTCGTGTGCGTGGCGGAGGTTTTCCTCGCGCGGTTGGCCGAGAAAAATGATGCCGAAAAACTTGACCATGGCGTAACCCGCCAGCGCGGCAACCAGCGCGATGAGGGCGGCGACAATCGGAATGAACATGTTGAGGAAGGGGTCGGGCAGTCCGGGAGTGAACAGGAAGCTTTGCAAAAGCAGCCACTCGGAGACGAACCCGGAAAATGGCGGCAGCCCCGAGCTGGCGAAGACGCCGACCAGCATCAGCCAGCCGACCCAGGGCATGTAACGCAGCAGACCGCCCAGGTGCCCGAGGTTGCGTTCGCTGGTGGCGTGCAGTACCGAGCCGGTGCCGAGAAACAGCAGGCTTTTGAAGAAGGCGTGGCTGGCGACATGGAACAGGCAGGCGGTTAGTGCCAGTGCGGCAAGGGCGTTCATGCCATAAGACCTGAACAGGAGCCCGAGACCGATTGCCGCCAGCAACAGGCCGATATTCTCGATGGATGAGTAAGCCAGCAAACGTTTCATATCGGTCTGCACGGTGGCAAATACCACCCCGAACAAGGCTGTTGCCAGCCCCAGTGCGAGCAGGGTGACGCCCCACCACCACAAATGCAGATGAAGGAGGTCAAAGCAAACGCGCAACAGGCCGTAGATGGCCGTCTTCAGCATGACGCCGCTCATCAGCGCCGAGACCGGTGATGGCGCTGCGGGGTGTGCTTCGGGGAGCCAGACGTGAAGCGGCAGCATCCCGGCTTTGGCGCCAAAGCCGAAAAGCGCAAGAAGAAAAGCGGCTGAGGCCCAGAACGGGGAGAGTGATTGTTCGCGCATGCCGGCAAACGTGTAGTCGCCGGAGTTTGCTTGCAGGACGCCGAAGCAGAGAAGAATGGCAATGGCGCCGATGTGGGCGATCAGCAGGTAGAGAAAACCGGCGTCGCGAATCTCCGGCACCTTGTGGTTTGCCGTGACCAAAAAGAATGAGGCGAGCGCCATGCTCTCCCATGCCACCATGAATGCGTAGGCGTCATCCGCCAGGACCACCATCGCCATGCTGGCCAGAAAGAGGTGGTATTCGCAGCACAGCAAGCCGGGTGGCGTGCCCGCGCCTTGGCGGAAATAGCCCGCCGCAAAAACCGAAATGCCGGCACCGGCGGCGCCGATGATCAACAGGAAAAAAGCCGACAGGCTGTCGAGCCGCAGGTGAAAGGGAAGTTGTGGCAGGCCGATCGGCAGAATGGCGATTTCCGGCGCGCGGGGCAGTGCGGATAATGCGGCGAAGGCCAGCGCCAGGCCGATCAGGCCACCGAGCGGGAAGAGGATGCGGGCGACCAGTTTAAACTGCCGCAGTGCGGCGATGCCGAGCACGCCGACGCCGATCCAGGCCGCAATTACGAGCAGAACCCAATCGATCATCGGCCAGTTTGGCACTGCTTTCCCTTCGCTTGCCTGCTAGTTTCCTGCGGTTGTGATTGTCTTGGCGGACGCCGGTCCGGTGCGGATAATTTTTTGTTTTATAGCTCGTCTTCGCTGTCGATTGGTCGCTTGATCAGTTCGCGCACGATTTGTGCGGCCGCCCACAGCATCAGTGCCAGCCCGGCGACGATGGTGATGATCGCTTCCAGGTTGTTGGTTGGAAAACTGGCGATGAACAGTGTTTTTTCCTTTGAGAACCAGGTGGCGCCCGTGGCGAAGATGATCATCCCGGCTACGTTAAACAAAGCGTAGAACATCACCATCCAGGTGAGCTGCGGTCGTAGGCGATTTTTCATAAATCCTTGTTGTTCTATTTCACACGCATGCCGGGCTGAGCGCCGGCATCGGGGGAGAGCAGGAAGATGCCGGGCGTCTGGCTGTCCGGGTCAGAAGCGGCCAGTACCATGCCTTCGCTCATGCCGAATTTCATTTTGCGCGGCGCGAGGTTGGCAACCATCATGGTCAGGCGACCGACCAGTTGTTCCGGATCATACGCTGCCTTGATGCCGGCGAAGACCTGGCGCGTGCCGAGCGGGCCGATGTCGAGGACGAGGCGCACCAGTTTGTCGGCACCTTCGACGTGCGAGGCTTCGGCAATGCGGGCAATACGCAGATCCACCTTCATGAAATCATCGATCGTGATGTGCGTGCCGGCCTCGCTCGGTACGGCGGCTTGCGCGGCGGCGACAGCGGCGGCCTTCTCCTGCTTTTCGGCGTGTTTTTGCGGGGCCGGTTGCGGCGCTGGTGCCAGCGTGTCGCGGTTGGCTTCAACCAGTGCGTCCATCTGTTTTTTGTCGATGCGGGTCATCAGGTGCTCGTAGGTATTAATCGCATGGCCGGCGGCCAGCGTGCTGGCTACGTCGTTCCAGACGAAAGGCGCGACATTGAGGAAAGCTTCGACTTTTGCCGTTAGCGCAGGCAGTACCGGCTTGAGCAGAATGGCGAGCTGGCGGAAGAGGTTGAGTGCGTTGGTGCAGGCGGCATGCAACTCGTTTTCGCGGCCTTCCTGCTTGGCCAGTTCCCACGGTTTGACGCTGTCGACGTACTGGTTGGCGAGGTCCGTGAGCGCCATGATTTCGCGGATCGCCTTGCCGAATTCGCGCCCCTCTAAAAGGTCGGCGACGCCGCTGCTGCGTTCGCGGATCGCGATAAAGGCGGCGAGTGATTCGTCACAGGTGGTGAGCTGGCCGGCGAAGCGCTTGACGATGAAACCGGCCGAGCGGCTGGCGATGTTCACAAACTTGCCGACCAGATCCGAGTTCACTCGGGCAATGAAGTCGTCGAGGTTGAGGTCGATGTCTTCCATTGTGTTGGAGAGCTTGGCGGCGTAGTAGTAGCGCAGCCATTCCGGGTTAAGCCCCTGCTGCAGATACGATTCGGCGGTGATGAAGGTGCCGCGCGATTTGGACATCTTGGCGCCGTCGACGGTCAGGAAGCCGTGCGCAAATACCTTGCTGGGCGTGCGGTAGCCGGCGTGTTCCAGTTCCGCCGGCCAGAACAGCGCGTGGAAGTAGAGGATGTCCTTGCCGATGAAGTGATAGAGCTCGGTCTGCGACCCCGGTTTCCAGTATTCATCGAAATCAAGCCCTTTTTTGGCGCACAGGTTCTTGAACGAACCCATGTAGCCGATCGGTGCGTCGAGCCAGACGTAGAAGTACTTGCCCGGCGCATCGGGGATCTCGAAGCCGAAGTAGGGCGCGTCGCGTGAGATGTCCCAGTCGGTGAGATTGTTTTCGCCTTCGGCACCCAGCCACTCCTGCAACTTGTTGGCCGCTTCGTTTTGCAGCCGCCCTTCGCCCTGCGTCCAGCGCCGCAGGAATTGCTGGCAGCGCGGATCGGAGAGTTTGAAGAAGTAGTGCTCGGACTGGCGCAGTTCGGGCTTGGCGCCGGAGACGGCAGAGTACGGTTCAATCAGGTCGTTTGGTGTGTAAGCCGCACCGCAGCTTTCGCAGTTGTCGCCGTACTGATCCTTGGCGTGGCATTTTGGGCACTCGCCCTTGATGAAGCGGTCGGGCAGGAACATCTGCTTGACCGGGTCGTAATATTGCTCGATGGTGCGCTTCTCGATCAGGCCGGCGGCTTGCAGGCGGGCGTAGATCTCGTTGGCACAAGTGCGGGTCTCTTCCGAGTGCGTTGTATGGAAGTTGTCAAAAGCGACGTGAAAACCGGCAAAGTCGCGCGAGTGCTCGCCATGCACGCGGTCAATCAGCGCCTCGGGCGTGATGCCGTCCTTTTCCGCGCGCAGCATGATCGGCGTGCCGTGCGTGTCGTCGGCGCAGACGTACCAGCATTCCTGCCCGCGCATTTTCTGGAAACGCACCCAGATATCGGTCTGGATGTATTCGACCAGATGACCAAGGTGAATCGCGCCGTTGGCGTAGGGGAGGGCGGAGGTGACGAGAATCTTGCGGGTCATTGGATCAGTCGGTTGTCAGTTGTGCTTGCAGCGAAGGCTGCATTCTAGCAAAGTGCGGTCGGCAGCGTTTTCGGTTAAACTAGACTAAATTACTCGGGTATCTCTTAAGGAGCAATAAATGGCGGTAACGGTAGAGGCCGTGCAGGCGGCACTGAAGACACTGATCGATCCCAACACGCAAAAAGATTATGTTTCGGGCCGTTCGGCGAAGAACATCAAGGTAGAGGGCGACGACGTTTCGCTCGATATCGAGCTCGGCTATCCGGCAAAAACCCAGATCGATGGTATTCGCCGCGCTGTGATTGCGCAACTCAGGACCATCCCTGGCGTTGGCAATATCAGCGCCAATGTGATGACAAAGATCGTCTCGCACAGCGTGCAGCGCGGTGTAAAGCTGATGCCTGGCGTCAAGAATATTATTGCCATCGCCTCCGGCAAGGGCGGCGTCGGCAAGAGCACGACCGCTGTCAACCTCGCGTTGGCGCTGGCGCAGGAGGGCGCGGCAGTGGGCCTGCTCGATGCCGACATCTATGGCCCGTCGCTGCCGCAGATGCTCGGTCTGACCGGGCAGCAGCCGCAGTCGACCGACGGCAACTCGATGGAGCCGCTGGAAGCCTACGGCCTGCAGGCAATGTCGATCGGTTTCATGATTGATGTCGATTCGCCGATGGTCTGGCGTGGCCCGATGGTGACGCAGGCCCTGGAACAACTACTTAACCAGACAGCCTGGCGCGATCTTGATTATCTGGTTGTCGACATGCCGCCGGGTACGGGCGATACGCAACTGACTTTGGCGCAGAAGGTGCCGGTGACCGGTGCGGTGATCGTCACGACACCGCAGGACATCGCGCTGATCGATGCGCGCAAGGGCTTGAAAATGTTCGAGAAGGTCGGTATCCCCATCCTCGGTCTTGTCGAAAACATGAGCATTCATATCTGCTCGAAGTGCGGCAACGAAGAGCACATCTTCGGGCAAGGCGGCGGCGAGCTGATGTGCAAGGATTACGATACCGAGTTGCTCGGCTCATTGCCGCTGGAAATGTCGATTCGTGAACTGGCCGACGCCGGCAAGCCGACCGTTGTCGGTGCGCCGGATTCGCGAGCGGCGGAAATTTACCGGACGATTGCCCGTCGATTGGCCGTCAAGGTAGCCGAGCGCGCCAGGGATATGACCAGCAAGTTTCCCAATATCGTCGTGCAGAATACCTGAGTTTTTTTGTCGGAATTGATGGCAAAGCAATCCCCCATCGATTCCCCGGACGCCGTAAAATAGCGGCCTTTATTTAACGGTGTCCGGGTGACCAGCGATGTCCATCAAATCCGATAAGTGGATCCGCCGCATGGCGGAGCAGCACGGCATGATCGATCCCTTCGAGCCGAATCAGGTTCGCGAGATCGACGGTCGCAAGATCGTTTCCTACGGTACGTCCAGCTACGGCTACGATATCCGTTGTTCGAACGAGTTCAAGCTGTTTACGAACATCAATTCGACCATCGTCGATCCAAAAAACTTTGATCCGAATTCGTTCGTCGAAGTGACCAATGATTTTTGCATCATCCCGCCGAACTCGTTCGCCCTGGCGCGTACCGTCGAATACTTCCGCATTCCGCGCAGCGTGTTGACCGTCTGTCTGGGCAAAAGCACCTATGCGCGTTGCGGCATCATCGTCAATGTCACGCCTTTCGAGCCCGAGTGGGAAGGCTACGTGACGCTGGAGTTCTCGAACACCACGCCGCTGCCGGCCAAGATTTACGCCAACGAAGGAATTGCGCAGGTGCTGTTCTTCGAGTCCGACGAAATTTGCGAAACCTCGTACAAAGACCGCGGTGGCAAGTACCAGGGGCAGGTCGGCGTGACCTTGCCGAAAATCTAAATCCTACCTCTTCTGACGCAGAGAACGCAGAGACGCAGAGAACGCAGAGATAAACATATGGTTTTCTCTGC